>DGEC01000078.1:4310-6077 GCA_002385745.1 Firmicutes bacterium UBA3936 | reverse complement strand
TGCCCCAATGATAACGCCTACAACGGCGGCAATAACTGTCGCTACAACTCCCATCTGGAGGGATTGGCGTGTGCCGTAAATAAGCCGGCTAAGGATGTCACGTCCAAGCCTGTCGGTACCAAGCAAATAGTCTTCGCTCGGCGGTTCCAATGCTCGCTTAGTATTTTGCTCATCATAAGGATATGGCGCCAAAAAAGGAGCAAATATAGCGACAAGAGCAACTGCGATGATAATAAAAAGGGAAACTACCGCTGCCTTGTTTTTCTTAAGTTGCCGCCATGTTTCGCTTAGTCCTGATTTTTTCTTCGCAGGCTTTGACATCGCTAGGTGCCCTCCCTCACACGTCTTTTTGCTCTGACATATTGAGAGCGTATCCGCGGATCAATAAACGCAAATACTATATCGATCAGAAGTATAACAATACTGAACAATGCGGACAGGAATAGGACGCTGCCCTGAATGACGGGATAGTCCCTGTTAACCAGGCCTGTAAGCGTATAGTTGCCAAGTCCGGGTATTGAAAATATCACCTCGGAGATCAGTGCGCCGCCAAGGGACATGCCGAACATTGACCCTACGGTCATGATGACCGGGATAAGCGCGTTTTTCAGCGCGTGCCTGTACAGCACTTTGTGCTCCGACAGGCCTTTTGCGCGTGCCGTTATGATGTAGTCCTGCCTGATGACCTCCAACATATTTGACCTCATCTGCCTGGCGATAACAGAAGCATACCCCAGCGCAAGCGAAACAACCGGTAAAATCCAGCCTTGCCACTGTTCGATACCGGCCATGGGCAGAATTCTATGTTTTACGGCAAAGAATTGAATCAATAGCAGCGCAAACCAGAAAGCCGGCATTGAGACACAGAACAGCGAAGCAATAATTGCCAGATTGTCTTTCCATGAGTACTGGTTTGTCGCCGCATAAACACCGAGCGGAATTCCAATTATGATAGACAGCACTGTGCTCAAGACCGCGAGCAGCAAGGTGTAGGGGAATCGAGCCATCATATCGGGCCAGACTGCTCTTTTGGTTATAAATGACTTGCCAAGGTCTCCGCGCAGCGAATTCGCGATAAAGCGAGTGTATCTCACAATAAGCGGGTCGTTCAGCCCCAAATCCTCTCGAATTTGTTCATATTCTTCTTCTGTTGCCGTAGAACCGGCGATTATCCTTGCGGGATCTCCCGGGGTAATGTCAATAAGAACCAGCACAATCAAAGAGATTCCCAACAAAATTGGGATCATCAGCAATAGGCGCTTGCCAATATATCTGCCCACATTATGCCCCCCTTTCATATCATGTTTGGGTACCAGACTGCCTGTTGTGTTGCTACTTTTTTTCTTCCTGAATCAATTTCTGGAGTGCGAGGAGCTGCGTATATAGTTAAACCTTATATTCAGCACTCTTTATTCAGCTTCCTGAAAAACCGGCAACGAAGCATTTGACAAAGATTTGCCGACATGAAGTTTTGCCTATACCCAACCGGTTGCGGTTGAATGAACCTGATATTAAATCCCTCGCCATCCAAATTAGTGTACTCCATGCCTGGGATAACTCAGAAACATACCAGATTACCCTTGGCTGCGTCCGGTAATACAGTGCGCCCCGTCATAGCTGTCATGTCAAACATCAGAAGGCCGTCAATTTAAATTTCCTCCTTTCCTCAATATTTGCCAAGAACTAATGGACGTTTCGCCCATGACATGAACTACACTTAAAACCTTCAGTCTTCTATAATCTAAAAAAAGTAAAACAAAAAGAAAT
>DGEC01000078.1:0-4136 GCA_002385745.1 Firmicutes bacterium UBA3936 | reverse complement strand
TACTCTTTTAACTGTATAGGCATGATATCTTTTTAACATGCGTACAAATACAACTATACAATACTCTTTTACATCTTGAACCAAATATGTTAATATGCTACACTATATTTAAAGAGTATTGCGAAATTTTCGACTATGGGGTGTTAGAGATGGCTGTTAATGGGGATGAAACAAGGGACAGGGTGCAAAAGTGCGCACTTCGCTTGTTTCGCAGTAAAGGGTATGACAACGTCACCATAGATGATATCTGCGCAGCCGCCGAGATTACGAGAAGCGCTTTTTATTATCATTTCAGTACAAAGGAAATACTCTTTCATTCCCTGTATCAAGAGCCCTTTTCGTTCGACCTGCGCATCATGGCAAAGGTTTTCAACACGGACAACTGCTGGGCCAAGTTTTGGTATTTGCATGAAAACGGATTTAACTGGCTTATCGATATCGGACCGGAAATATTGTCAACGATCCTGACCATGGCGCTTTCCAGAAAAAACAAGAATTTTTTCCCGGGCTTGGACATGTCCTACATTGACATTGCAAGCGGGATCATCGAATTGGGACAAAATCAGGAACATTTCGCAATAAAGGGAGAAAAGCGGTCCATAACATACGTTGCAAGAAATGTAATGCTGGGAATTATGCATGATTGGTGCTGCGATAACGGCAATTTTGACCTGAAAGATGCCATGAAGCGAGAATTAACCCTTCTTCTGCAAGTTCGGGAAGATCTTATCGATTTCTAGCAGGTGCGCCTTTACAGAAGCCATTTGCAGCCTATCCCTATAAATAATAATCCCGGCAGGCGCTGAATCTGTAATTTTTTGGTTATATAATTGAATAATTCAAGAATACAGCTCCTGTTCATAACAACTGAACAGGAGCTGTATTCAGTTTAAAAGGCGAAACCGGGGAAAACTGCCGCTACTTTTTAAAGCCCGGCCCCATATTGCAGAAAATCATCGTCAATTCCATATCATTCAGGCGTCTGGACTCCATTTTTCTTACTGTCGCCGGATTCGGGTACGGATAGTTCATGGCCTCGAAGGCATCATTGATAATTATACCCGAACCGTGCAATTCTTCCGCATGCAGGATGCAATAAACCATAGCGGCTCCGGCCGCCTCCGGCGGTATCATGCTATGAAAGCCCGGCATCGCAAACATTGAGGGATCAAATTTGGGCATCTCCTTCGGCATCTTCATGCCTTCCGGCGGCGGCGGCAGCTTGGAGGGGTCAAACTTGGAGAAGTCAAACCGCCCTACTCCCGCCGGCGTCAGGCAGAAAACATGTACTCCGGTACCTTTAACTTCATTGGCAAGCGACATCATGATTGAAGTTGCCGCCGCCTTTCCTGCCGTGTAAATGGTACCGCCCACCATCGGCGGACAATAGTGGAACTGCGTAGCACTGTATGTAACAACGCCATGCCTGCGCTCAATCATTCCCGGAACAAATTCCTTGACTGCCAGCATAACACCGCGCGCAGAAATTGCGTAGGACTGGTCAAGATCACTGACCGGCGAACTTAAGACGGGACCGTTCAGACGCATGTTCATTGCATTGTTCAGCAGGATATCCACTTTGCCGAATTTTTCGAAAGCTTTTGCCGCCAGGTTCTTAACATCTTCCTCTTTGGTTACATCGGTTTTCACAAACAACGCCGTGTCAGGGCCGTTCTCGGCGTTAATAACACGTTCAGTCTCGCGCCCCGCTTCCTCGTTTATGTCCGCAACAACAACCTTTGCGCCTGCCCATGCTATGGCACGCGCATAACCCAAACCCACATTACTCGCGCCGCCTGTTACTACCGCGACTTCGCCTTTCAGCGAGTCTTTCTTCAGCCCTGCATACTCTAAATCAATCGGTTCAATGTTTAAGATTGTGCTTGTAACTTCCGCTGCCAAATGATATCTCTCCCTTCGTTTTTATTAAGTGCACTTTTTCGCAAACACACTTTGAAGCCGGTTTTGACTGAGCAGATTCCTTGCAGGGTGCATCAAGAGCGAACTGAATTTTGCCAAAACTGCGAAAATTGAAAAACCGCGAGCCTTGTACACCCGGGAACCAGGAAACAGTTGCCTTAAAAATAATTATACTCTCAATTCTATGCATAATCAATCATGAAGCCTACTGTACCGGGCAAGCCTGTAAACACATCTCCGGAATCAGTTTTCCTCCAGTATGCTGTCGGCAACCTGCATGGCATAGGCCAGAGCGCGTCCATAACTGTTGCCGTTCAGCAGGAGCGGATAGTCAACGGCATACATGCCTCCGGCAGCATTGCCCACCGCATATAATCCGGGAATCGGACTGCCGTCAACCCCCAGAACATTTAATTTGGCGTTTGTCAGGGCTCCGCCGAATACATCCAGCAGCGCAGGCCCCCATTTCAATACATAAAACGGCGGCTTTTTAATGGAAGTTAAGAGTTCGGCCCGTTTACCGAAGTCCACATCGTCGCCTGCGGCAACGATTTCATTGTAGCGAGCCACCGTATTCTTAAAGTTCTCCACCGGAACATCAATCAGTTTTGCAAGTTCATCCAGGGTAGCCGCTTTGTACCCGTTGCCGGCTTTGATAGTCCGCTCGATCTCCTTCGCCAGTGCGTCCCGGTTGAATTCTTCCCCTATTACACTCAGCGGTGCCATGCCCTGGCCGCCGATTATCTCCCAGCGTTCGGCAATTTCATCAAGATACTTGCTGTCAAAGACGGAAAAGGCAAAATCACCGCCCGGCTGCATCAGGCAGCGCACGGATTTTGCCTGCATCCAGGTATCTTCATTCATAAAACGCTGCCCCAATTGATTGACATGCAGGAAAAAGCCCTGAAAAGGGCTGTACGCCAGGGCATGCAGCGACGGCGCCCATTCAGGGTTGTCCAGTACCGCGCCAACCCAGTACGCCATTTTCTGACCGTCGCCTGTATTGCCGTGCCTTGGAAATCTTTTAGCCGGCCTGAACCCAATAGGGCAAAATGCCTCAAGCATTTCAGGATCGTCACTGCAGTCGCCCGTAGCAAGGATAACCGCCTTATTGCCCCTGTAGCGGCGGTATTTGCCGTCGCCGCCTTTAGCAACACAGGAAACAACGCGGCCCGATGCGTCTTTTTCCAGCTGTTCCGCAGCCGTACTGCGGAACAGCCGGCCTCCGTTTTTCAGGAATTCTTTTTCAAGGATCTCGCAGGCCAGCATGCCCCCGCCGAAGTTAGTGTATTTATCACAGTCCTTTTTCTTAAATATATGGTGGGTGCCGGGATATTCGTTAAACATCGGCCCCCTGTAGCCCACGTAAATACCAACCTCCAGGCACCCCTCCGCCAGTTCAAGCAGCCACTCGAACCCTTCGGCACTGCGGTTGATAAAAATCCAGAGCAAATCCTCCTGTACACGGCTGCCGCTTACTTTCAGCCAGTCGGCAGCAAGCTGTTTTTTATCAATAACGATACCTTTTTCGGCCATCACCTTTGTGTTGATTGCGGCAATTTGACCGGCCAGGGCCACCAGACGTTCGTTTTTGTCAATCACAATGCAGCTAAGACCCTTGTATGTACAGCGTGCAGCGGCGGCAAGCCCGCTGATGCCGCCACCGATAACAAGAACATCGGCTTCCATTGTCTCAACAATTTGACTCTCCGGAACCGGCTCGGGCGGAGTCTCCCAGGAATAGCCACGTTTTGGCGACCTGTAGCTGTAAAACTTCATTTCCAGCTGCTTTACCATCCCTATTCTCCTTCCTTCTACAGACGAAAAATAATTAACCTCTCCATGCGGGGGCCAAGAACAAAACATACCAGCAATGCTATTACTATTGCTCCGCAGATTAAACTAAAAAAGGCAAAAAATTTGTTTTCTTCTTTTGTCATCACCTCCGGCAATTTGTTTTTTTAGTATTATATTATCACTGAAGCAGGCACAGTACAATTCCCGGTGTGCCAAGGATAGTGTCAAGACACTTTAGGTTTTAAGACGAACCTCACACCACTCAAACAACACTACGTTTATTTAGCTCTTTTAATGCAAACCGGGTATGGCTGCTTCCACCTCTGAAAAGCGGCACATTATTCCGATACTCTTTGCCTCTTAATCTTTTTTGCCGGATGCGTTTCATCTCTTCATGAACAAATTGTTTTAATTCGATG
>DGEC01000022.1:13267-31817 GCA_002385745.1 Firmicutes bacterium UBA3936 | reverse complement strand
GCTTAACCAGTTATATGCCGCCTATGCCCGCGGCAAGGAGGCCAAGGAACTGGCGGCAATCCTCGGGGAAGCGGCGCTGTCCGATACCGACAGGCTCTTTGCTGATTTTGCCGACGTCTTTGAGAGCCGCTATGTCAACCAGGGGGAAAACGAAGACCGTTCCATTATTACGACCCTGGAGATCGGCTGGGAACTGCTTGCCCTGCTGCCGCGGACAGAACTGAAGCGCGTCCGCGATGAATATCTTGACAAGTATCTGCCGGCTAAGGAGGAATAGCGGTGGAAATTCGCGTTAATCCCACCCGCATGGAATACAACCGGCTGAAAGGCCGGCTGAAAATGGCTGAAAGGGGCCATAAACTCCTGAAAGACAAACGGGATGAGCTGATGCGCAGGTTTTTGGAACTGGTAAAGGAAAACAAAAGGGTGCGCGAAGAAGTGGAAGCGCAGCTTAAAAGCTCCTTTGCCAACTTCTTGCTGGCCAGTGCCGTAATGAGCAGGGAAGCCATGGAAGAAGCTCTCATGTATCCGCCGGCGCCCGTGGAATTGGCTGTGGAAACAATAAATATCATGAGTGTCAGGGCGCCTGAAATAAAAATCGTGCAAAAGCAGGAAGCCGGAGGAAATGTTACCCCCTACGGCTTTGCCACTACTTCCGGAGAGCTTGATACCTCTATAGCCACCCTGGCAAATATATTGCCCCAGTTGATCCGGTTGGCGAAGCTGGAAAAAACTGTGAGTCTTTTGGCGGATGAAATCGATAAAACCCGCCGGCGGGTTAATGCCTTGGAACACATTATGATCCCGCAGCTGCAGGAAACAATCAGGTATATCCGCATGAAGCTTGATGAAAACGAGCGCAGTGCCCTGACCCGCCTCATGAAGGTAAAGGATATTGTACGCAAGGAAGAAACAGCCTGAAAAAACAAGCCGCCGCATTAAACGGCGGTTTTATACCTGCAAAAGATATTTTGCGCTGCAAAAAGGCAGGCAGGAATGTCAACCGGCGGCAGCGAAAATTATGTGCGGTGCTTTTTAGCGAGGAGGGTATTATATGTTTAAACTGCCCGATTATATTGGACCTCTGGCTTTTGGCTTGAAAATGGGCGTGATTTTGCCCGGTACGGACCTGGTGAAAGAAATTACTGCCGCCGTAGAAAAAGTAGCTTCCGACGGGCTTCTTTCCGACCAGGATGTTATTTGTGTCACCGAATCAGTGGTTGCCCGTTCTCAAGGAAATTATGTAACTGTTGATGAGGTGGTCCGGGAAATAAAAGATAAACTGCAAATTGCAGACGATGCGGTCATAGGCGTCCTGTTTCCCATGGCCAGCCGCAACCGTTTTTCCCTGATTTTGCAGGGGATTGCCCGGGCTGTTCCCCGGGGAGAGGTAGTTGTCCAGTTTTCCTACCCCGCCGATGAAGTGGGAAATCGGCTTGTTTCGCCCGCAGCCTTGGAAGCAATGGAAATAAAAAACGGCTTGATCCGCTACGAAGAACTGGAGCCAAGATACTGCCTGCACCCCGTTACAAAAGTCAACTACCCTGCTTTATATTATGAAATAATAACCCGGGAGAAAGCAAAAGCCACTATTATTTTCAGCAATAACCCGCTGCAGATACTGGCCTATGAGCCCGACGGCGTCATTGCCGCCGATATTCACAACCGCAAAAAAACCTGCCGGGAACTGCGAGAGGCGGGAGCCAATTGCATAACACTGCAGGATTTGTGCAATGAAGGGGAAAAATCCAGTGAATGGGGCCTTTTGGGCAGCAATATGTCCGCCAACTGCAGGCTGAAGCTGGCTCCCCGCAATGCCACGGAATTTGCCCGGGAACTGCAGGAGGAGATTAAAGAAACCACAGGCTTCCGGGTGGAAGTGCTTGTTTACGGGGACGGTGCCTACAAAGACCCCAGCACCGGCATCTATGAGCTGGCAGACCCCATGCCCGTTTTCGGGATGACGGAGGGCTTTTCCGGTCGTTTTCGCGGAGGCGTCAAGTACAAGTACATTGCCGACCTCTGCCATGCGGAAGGAAAATCGGCCGAGGAAATCGAGAAACTTTTGGCCGCTTACAACAAACAACCCCCGGCCCGGGACGACCTCATCACTGAAGGGACAACACCGCGCCGCATAGAAGATATTATTGCCAGCCTTGCCGATTTAGTCAGCGGCTCGTCTGATGCCGGAACTCCTGTTGTTATTGTCAAAGGTATTCTCTGATTTTCAATAAAGAGGCACTATTGCGGGCCCAAAATTTACACATGAGGTGAAAGTGCATGGAATTTTCAGCTCTTTTGGAGAAGCGTTATTCGGTACGCAAATTTGCTTCCCGGCCGGTGGAAGAAGAAAAGGAGCGCAGCATCCTGGAAGCGGGGAGAATTGCTCCAACCGCCAAAAACCTCCAGCCGCAGAGGCTGCTGGTCGTCCGCGGGAAAGAAGGCAGGGAAAAACTGGACAAGGCCGCCCGCCTCTACGGGGCGCCGCTGGCAGTAATCGCCTGTTATGACAGCAGAGAATCCTGGAAACGCCCCTTTGACGGTATGGACAGCGGTCAGATAGACGCCTCCATTGTTACCGCCCTGATGATGCTGGAGGCGGAAAACCAGGGGCTTGGTACCCTGTGGGTCTGCTTTTTTGACCCGGATATTTTGCGCCGGGAGTTTAATTTGCCGGAATATATTGTTCCCGTCAACATTTTGGCCATTGGCTATCCGGCTGAAGATGCCGCACCCAGCAAGCTGCACTACAGCCGCAAGCCGCTTGCGGAAACCACAGCCTTTGAAAGCCATTCCTGGTAACCGGTAATAAAATACTCTTTGCCTCATAGAATTGTGTCCCGGCTGCGGGCAGGCGTAAAAGCAGCCGCCTGCAAAACCGGTCCGGGAAAAAGAAAAAGCGGAAAAAACGGTCGTGGGGCCGTTTTTTTTATTCCCGGTCCGTCGAAGAGGCGGCAATCCCCAAGAGAGACGCATTGTAAAAAAAGCAAAGCGTCTTTCTTGTTTTTTGTGTTTAAAACGGGAAAAAGCTGCCAATTATATAGGGTGAAGGGGTGAAGAGATTGAAAAAACGGAAAGTATTGCTTCTGCTTGTCGTTTTTGTCTGTTTGGCATTCGCAGCCTTTGCTTTTGCCCGTGACCTGCCGGAGGGAGAACTTTCGGCCGTTGAAACGCTGGAGTTCCTGATAAAAGCGACGGGCGCTCTGGTTGCGGAGGGCGAAATACAGTATTTTGCCGAGCTGGAAAACCGCTACTGGGAAATGGCTGAACTGGAAGATTTGCTGCTGACTGCCGCCGGTCTGCTGCAGGTAAAGGGCAGGGTAGAAAAAAGTACGACAGAGACCTACCGGGTGGTTGATGTAACCGGAAAAACTCCTTATGGCGGCCGGATTCACATAGTTGTGCAAAGCAACCCGGGCGACGGGAAAACCGTACCGCCAAAAACTTACCTTTTGGCCGTCTGCCGCGACCTTGACCCTTGCAAACTTGGCGCAGCCGGAGATGAAATTGCGGCCAGACTGCAGCCTTGCGCCCCCTCAGGAAGCGTTAGCTACTATCTTGCGGGAGAACTGGCCGGAAAAATGACCGGCCGGGAAATGGCTGCCCTGGCCCGGGAAGCCTTGTCCGTTGTCGACGGCAGGATAGTGGAAGGGATGGAAGAGGTTGATTTAATCAGCTATACTGCCTACACGCCGCGCCTGAACAACCACATTGCCGCAGGCAGTGCCCGCTTTAATGTCAACATTGCCGTCTGCTATGACGAATTGCGGGACAAGACGCTTGTTTGGGCCGGTTTCCCCTTAATTAACACCCCATATTAAATTAATTTTTGGAAAACATAATAGCAAAGCGCCGGACAGAAGGGAAAGGGGGCTTAACATATGTGAAAGACATAATTGCGGTAGAAGGCGGTGTAAAACTTTCCGGGGAAGTCCGGGCGGAGGGGGCAAAAAATGCCTGCCTGCCCATTATGGCCGCTTCCCTGCTGTGTGAGGGAAGAGTTGTCCTGCAGGAAGTACCCCCCTTGGAGGACGTCCTGACAATGTGCAAAGTTTTAAACGCCTTGGGAGCCCGCACAAAATATGATAAACGGCAAAAAAAACTGCAGATAGAGACACCTGCCGTCCTGAAAACAAAAGCTCCCTACAATTTGGTGCGCAAAATGCGAGCCTCCTTCCTGGTACTCGGGCCTTTGCTGGCCAGAACGGGGAGGGCCGGTGTTTCCCTGCCGGGGGGATGCGCCATTGGCATCCGTCCCATAGACCTGCACTTAAAGGGCTTAAAAGCTTTGGGAGCGGAAGTAATTATAGGCCACGGGTATATTGAAACGGTTGCCGCAAAAATCTGTGGCGAACGGGTGTACCTGGATTTCCCCAGTGTCGGCGCCACGGAAAACATCATGATGGCGGCAGCTCTTGCGGAAGGGACCACCGTAATTGAAAATGCCGCGGAAGAACCGGAAGTGGTGGATCTTGCCCGTTTTATCAATGCAATGGGCGGGCGTGTCAGCGGTGCGGGAACAGATACTGTCAGCATCCACGGGGTGGCTTCCCTAAAAGGTGTTGAATACACAGTTATTCCGGACAGAATAGAGGCAGGTACTTTTATGATTGCGGCTGCCATCACGGGAGGCTCTGTAACGGTGAAAAACATTATTCCGGCCCATTTGACGGCACTGATTGCCAAACTGAGAGAAGTGGGCTGCGAGATTGAGGAGGATGAAGGCATTATTCATATTTTCCGGGAGGGCCCCATCCGTGCCGTTGATGTAAAAACCCTGCCTTATCCCGGCTTTCCCACGGATTTGCAGTCACCGATGATGGCATTGCTGTCGCTTGCCAAAGGTGCTTCCGTGATTACAGAAACGGTTTTTGAAAACCGCTTTATGCATGCGGACGAACTGCGCCGGATGGGAGCGCAAATAAAAATAGAAGGCAACAGCGCCATAATTACCGGCAGGGAAAAGCTCTATGGCGCCCCGGTCAGGGCAACGGACCTGCGGGCCGGCGCCGCTCTGGTGCTGGCGGGGCTGGCTGCGGAGGGGCGTACTGAAGTGGGAGCCCTTTATCATATTGACCGGGGTTACTTTCGGTTTGCGGAAAAACTGGCTGCCCTGGGTGCCAGAATACGGCGTCTTTAAGCAGGGTGTTCTAGACAAGCCTTCTGCGGCATATATATTTATATCTGCCGCAAGGAGGCTTTTTTTATGAAAAGACTGGCTCTTCTTACAGTCGTCTTTGTTGCCCTTGTAACCATCGGTCTGCCGTCCCTTTTGGTTCACGGCACACAGGATACCGGGATAGCGGAAGAGGATTTACGGCCGGACGGCAAAGAGCCGCAAAGCATTTCTGCCGGTGAAGTCAATCTTTCCGTTTACCATATCGACACAAAGGAATTGGTTGATATGTCACTGGAAGAATACCTGGTCGGGGTTGTCGGCGCGGAAATGCCCGCCTCCTTTGCCATGGAAGCATTAAAAGCCCAGGCAGTCTGCGCCCGCACTTATGCTGTGAACAGCATGCGGGCATACGGCGGCGGCGGTTGCACAAAGCATCCCGGAGCCGATGTCTGTACGGATTCAACCCACTGCCAGGCCTGGCTGAGTGCAGAACAACTGGCGGAAAAATGGGCCGCGGTTGATGCCGCTGCCTGCCTGGATAAAATCAGGACAGCCGTCAGCGAAACGGCAGGTATTATAATCACTTACAACGGCGAGCCGGTAGATGCCGTTTTTCATTCCAGCTGCGGCGGCCATACGGAAAACAGTGAGGATGTCTGGCCGGAGGCGCTGCCCTACCTGCGCGGCGTGCCCTGTACCTTCTGTGCAAACGGCGGCCGGCCCCAGACGGCCTTTGAAATCAGCATTGCCGACTTTGCTGCAGCAATCCGGCCCTATTGCAGCGCCGTGCCTGTTGCTTCCTCAGGGCAGCTTTTGCCCTCTGCCGTGGAGCGCTCGGCCGCGGGAAGAATCAAAAGCATTACCGTTGCCGGGGAAAAAATAAGCGGCAGTGTTTTCCGCAAAGCCCTGAACCTGCCGTCAACAAATGTAGCCTGGCAGGTTAGCGGGGAAAAATTAATAATAACAGCCAAGGGGTACGGGCATGGAGTGGGCCTGTGCCAGTACGGCGCAAACGGCATGGCTGAAAAGGGAGAGACTTATCAGGACATCCTCCGTTACTATTACAGCGGGACAGAGATTGCAAAGGCAGACTTCCGCTAAGCGCATAGACAGGAAAATAATGGACATAATACCTCCCGGAGGTGATGTCCAGATGAAGAAGAATTTTGCGCCATGCAAAGTACTGAAAAAATTTCGTTTAAGGCGCAAAAGGCTGCTGGGCGGATTGCTTGTCCTCGTTGTTGTGCTTTTAGCGGCGGCGGTGTGGCGCGGCTTTTGGCCTGCCCCGGCCGTTTTACTGCCCTGGCGGGCAACAGAGGCATCCCGGGAAGCGGAAACAGACAAAAAACCTGTAGAGACGCCTGCCCAGGGCGGGGAATATGAAAACGAAAGGGCCGCGGGCGCAGGAGCAGAAGAGGAAACAACCCCTGTGCTGACGCTGCCGTCCGAACCCATGTCCTGGCCTGTGGAAGGCGAACTGTTGGCCAGCCATCATGACGTCTACAGGATTGACAATACGCTGCGCATCCATGTGGGAGTCGACCTGAAAGCCGCCGACCCGGGAACAGCCGTAAAAGCTGCCTGGCCGGGAGTTGTGGACAGGATCGCAAAGGATCCCCGTCTTGGCTGGCTGCTTGAAATCCGTCATGCAGAAGGGTACCTGACCCAGTATGCCAACCTGGAAGAAGAGCCCGTCCTGGAAGTGGGGACGGAGGTTGAGAAAGGGGAAGTGATCGGCAAAGTCGGCGAAAGCGCCAAACTTGATGCCTCCACCGGAGCTTTTCTGCATTTTGCCGTTTACCGGGACGGGACTGCCCTGAACCCGTTGGAAGTAATCCCCTAGGCGTAAGTCCGGGCAGGCAAAGGAGCCGGAAAAATGTTTATACAGGAGAAAGGAAAGCCCCCGGGGCGCCCTTTTCCTGTTTTTTTCTTGCCTGATTAACCTGTGGCCGGCCGGCGTGCCAAGGGACTGGAAATACCCGCCAGATCTGCTTTTGCTGTCATAAATACTTTGTGCTGTCAATATATTGGTTACAAAGTCAGTTTCAAAGGGGGCGGCCCAATGCAGGATTACATTGAGCAGAGGGTTCTGGAGATAAGCAATTATATCCTTGAAACCGGTGCAACAGTCAGGCAGGTGGCAAAAGTATTCGGAGTTTCAAAATCAACTGTGCATAAGGATGTAACAGAACGGCTCCCTTATATAAACCGTTATATTGCCCGTGAAGTCAGGGCAATTCTTGAAAAAAACAAAGCCGAAAGACATCTGCGCGGAGGGGAGGCAACCCGTAGAAAATATATGGCAATCGAGAAAAGTCAAACCTAAAAAAGGAAATTGTCGCCATTTGGGCGAATTAGAATTTTGCAATATTTGTTTCTTTTTGCGCGGACAAGCTTGCAAAAAAGAGGTGAGAACGTTGAGACTTGGCAGCGATATGGGTATTGACCTGGGTACGGCCTCGGTTCTTGTCTATTTGCGCAGCAAAGGAATTGTACTTAACGAGCCTTCAGTGGTTGCCATAGAACAGGAGTCCCACAGAGTACTGGCTGTTGGCAGCTCAGCCCAAAAAATGATTGGACGCACACCGGGAAATATTGTGGCTATCAAACCGTTGTGGGAAGGAGTAATTGCCGATTTCGACGTAACCGAAATAATGCTGCGTCATTTTATAAGCTTTGTCAGTGACAGGAGACGGCTGCTTCGCCCCCGTGTGGTGGTCTGCATTCCGGCCGCCACCACCATTGTGGAACAAAAAGCGGTTATTGAAGCAATTCTGCGCTCCGGTGCCCGGGAAGCTTTTTTAATCGAAGAACCGCGGGCTGCCGCTCTCGGAGCGGGGCTTGATATTTTTCAGCCTTCAGGCTATATGGTGATAGATATTGGCGGCGGGACAACCGATATAGCCGTGATTTCCCTGGGAGAGCCCGTTGTTATTGAAAGCGTGCGAGTGGGCGGGGGGAAATTTGACGAAGCTATAGTACGTCATGTAAAAAAAGAATTTAATCTGCTCCTGGGCGAGCGTACTGCCGAAGAGCTGAAGATTGAGGTAGGCACGGCTTTCCCCGGCAGCCGCCGCCTGGAGACGGAAGTGCGGGGCCGGGATATGATAACGGGACTGCCGCGGTCGCTTGTTATTAATTCCGACCAGGTGCTGGAGGCTGTCCAGGACCCTTTGGACGATATAATCCGCTGCGTCAGGCATGTTCTCGAACAGACACCCCCCGAGCTGGCCGGCGATATTATTGATCACGGCATTGTCCTGACAGGCGGCGGCGCGCTCTTGGACGGACTGGACAAGCTCTTGAGCAAGGAAACGGGGGTTAATGTACACCTGGCTGAACAGCCTGTGGAATGCGTGGCCAAGGGGACGGGCAAAGCCCTGGAACAGCTGGATATGCTGCAGGATACACTTATAACACCGAAAAAGCTGGCTGCCGATCTTTAAGCGAAAACCGCATAGTCAAACAAATCTTCCGGGAAACGCAAAGGCGTTTCCTTTCCTGTTTATATAAAGATAATTATCAGCGGCTTGAGTAATTAACGCCGGATGTCTATAATAGACTTAATTAACTAATAAAGGCGGCGAAAAAATGCAGATGGTAATGGGAAACATTCATATTCACAGCACTTATTCCGACGGTGCTGCCGGTATTCCGGAAATTGCCCGGCTGGTGGCAAAAAGCGGCCTTGACTACATTATTATAACCGACCACAACACACTGCGTGGGCTGCCTGAAGAAGGCTTTTACGAGAATGTTCTTGTTCTCTGCGGCAGTGAAATAAATATCGAAAAAAATCATTATCTTGCCCTTGGAATCTCCCGGGAGGTGGCGGCAAATGACGGCAATCCCCAGGAGGTAATTAATGCGGTGAAGGAGCAGGGAGGGCTTGGCTTTATTGCCCATCCCTTTGACAAAGGGTCGCCGGTTGTTGAGGACGGCAGGTCTTACCCCTGGGAGGACTGGCAGGTCAAGGATTTTACGGGCATTGAAGTCTGGAACTGGGGTTCCCAGTGGCGCGACGCGATCAAGAACAAACCCATGGCACTGTATTTTGCTTATCTTAAACAGGAGGCCCCCATCACCGGCCCCTACCCCGAGGCAATGGCCTTTTTTGACAGAACAAGCAGGCAAAGGAAGATCACGGCCATTGCCGGCACAGATGCCCATGATTTTCATATCCGCCGCGGCCCGCTGCAGCGGCGCATCTTTCCTTATGATTACCTCTTCCATACGGTTAACAACTGCCTGTTTTTGCCGCAGCCCCTATCCGGCGACTTTGAAAAGGCCAAAGAACAGGTGTTGACTGCCCTGCGCCTGGGTCGTGCCTTTATTGTCAACAGAAGGGCCGGAGAACCGGACGGTTTTTCCTTTACCGTCAGCAGCGGCAAAAGAACCGCTATCCCCGGAGAGGAGATAGAGTTCAAAGAGCAAAAAACCATTTTGCGCGTCCGCTGTCTGGGACGTTCGCGCAAAAAGGTTTTTCTGAAAATTATCAGAAACGGCGAATTGTATTGGGAGAAGCGGGATAACAAAGTGGAAGGCCTGTTGGGCAAAAAAGGCATCTACAGGGTGGAGGCCTATCTGAACCGCAAGCCCTGGATTTTTACCAATCCCATCTATGTTGTCTAGCTCTAAACTTTTCTTCGATACTGGGAATCGCTGAAATTTAGATTCACTGCCGCCGATGACAATTATCGAATTTTATTGAAGAAACAGTTGCCGAAGAGGCAAGGGCAAAAACGCAAATTTAAGGCAAATATCTGGCAAAAACAGCCATGTTATTGAAAGTATATGGCTGTTTTTGCTTTTGACGCTCCGCTTTGCCGGGATTATAATTGATTGTGGAACAAGCAAATTGCGAAAGAAACGGGAATTCCTTTTTCCGGAAATTGCAGGGATGGGCTATAGAAGAAAAGAATATTATTACCGCGGCAGATTGCTGAACCAAAGAATAATCCCAGTATCACAGGCGAAAAGACTTGAAGAATGGGAGAGACAGAAAGCGGGAGCAGTAAATGAGGCAGTACCTGCACGAAATTCTTAAAAGAAAAGACCTGATGGGCTATCTTGTTGTCTCAGGCTTAAAAGCCCAGCACCGCAACAGCTATCTTGGCTATTTCTGGTGGCTGCTTGATCCCCTGCTTGGCGTGGGCATTTATTACTTTTTGGTTGTGGAAGTGCTGAAAAGAGGCTCGGAAGGATACGGCGGCTACCTGGTGGTAGGCATGGTGGCCTGGCGCTGGCTTTCTTCTACCGTCAGCGCGGCGGCCAGGTCAATTTCCTCCCAGGCGGGGATTGTCTCCAAGGTCTATCTTCCCAAGGCAATTTTCCCCTTCTGTACTGCCGTCAGCCAGTTGATCAACTTCCTGTTCGGCCTGCTTTTGATTGCCGCTTACCTGCTTTATGCCTGCATTATGCCCGGTGCAAGTATATTTTGGCTGCCCTTTATCATGCTGGTACAGTTTTTGCTCTTGCTTGCCATAAGCCTGATTGTCGCTTATGCCAGTGTTTTTGTGAAAGATATTGACAACGCGCTCCGGCACGTCCTGCGCCTCTGGTTTTACGGTTCGCCTGTCATCTGGGAGCCCGGCCGCCTGAAGGGCTACGAATGGCTGCTTAATGCCAATCCCATGTCGGCGGTGCTTGCAAGCTACCGCAGTGTCTTCCTCAATACGGGCAGTCCTTTGTTTAGGCAGCTGGCAGTGACGGGTGCCGTTTCCTTGCTGCTGATAGTTTTTCTCCTCAATTACTACAGCCGCAATGAACACAAAATTATCAAAGTACTGTAAATGAAGGTGAGCACCATGGCAAATTCGGAAGCTGCCGATTCCCGGACCGCATATGTCCGGGCCAGGGGGCTGGGAGTAAATTACATTGCCGGCCGCGGGCGCGAAGACCTTAAATCATTTTTCCTGGGGAACCTGGGGAAAGCGGAAATCTTCTGGGCGCTGCGGGAAATCGACTTTTCCGCCGTCCCGGGCGATATTGTGGGTATTATCGGCGCCAACGGCGCCGGCAAAACAACTCTTTGCAGCGTTATCTCCTGCCTGCTGCGCCCCGATGAAGGCAAAGCGGATGTAAAAGGCGAAGTTTCCGCCTTGCTGTCCCTGGGCGCCGGCTTCAACCATAAACTAACGGGCCGGGAGAACATTTATCTTAACGGCATGATGCTGGGCTTTTCGCGCCGGCATATGGACAGTATCTGTGAAGAGATAATCGCCTTTGCCGGCCTTGAGGACTTTATAGACTTGCCTATAAAGAATTATTCAGCCGGCATGCGGTCCCGCCTGGGATTTAGCATAGCCGCCATGCTGGAACCGGAAATACTGGTTATTGACGAAGCATTAAGCACCGGCGATGCCGAATTTACCCGGCGCGCCGCCTTCAGGGTCAAGTCCCTGGTCAAAAAAGCGAAAATTGTTTTGCTTGTCTCCCATGACCTGGATTTTATCGTTCAAAACTGCACCCGGGCCGTCTGGATTGACCGCGGCCGCCTGCAGGCGGACGGGGAACCGGTCGCCGTCTGCCGTCTTTACCTGCAGAGAGCCGGGTTAACCGCCTCCGCCAAAAAGGAAAAACCCCGCCTGAACCTGCAGAAAACGACGGCCAGGAGCGGGGAGGACAGGGTGATAGAAGCAGAGGGCTTGGGACTTTGCTACAAGACGGAAAAGGGTGATCTTTGGGCGCTGCGGAACTGCAGCTTTACAGTCCGGCAGGGTGAAATAGTGGGTGTGATCGGCGCCAACGGCGCCGGGAAAAGCACGCTCTGCAGGCTGCTTTGCGGCATCCTGCAGCCCGATGAAGGGAGCCTTTGGACAAAGGGCGAGGTTTTTGCCCTCTTAAGTTTTGGCTCCGGTTTCAACCGGCAGCTTACCGGCAGGGATAATGTTTACCTGAACGGGCTTTTGCTCGGGCTGTCAAAAAGCAGGCTGGACGAGCTTTATCCCCGGATCGTTGATTTTTCCGGACTGGCTGATTTTATGGACCAGCCCCTGAAAACTTATTCCAAGGGGATGATTTCCCGCCTGGGATTTAGCATAGCCGCCATGATTGAGCCGGATATTTTTGTTATTGACGAGGCCCTGGCCACGGGGGATGCCGCTTTCTTTGCCAAAGCCAGTGCCCGTATCCAGGAGATGATTCGTACTGCCAAGGCGGTGCTGGTAGTTACCCACAGCATGGAATTTGTGCAAAAAGTCTGCACCAGGGCTATTTGGCTCGAAAAAGGCTGCCTGATGCACAGCGGCCCGCCAGAGGAAACAGTGAAACTTTACCGGGCTTTCGTGCAGAGAAGGCTTGCAGAACGGAAAATAACAATTTTTGAAGAACGGTAAAGGGGAGGTTAGACTGTGGCAACTTCCACTTATTATAATCCTGTCAGGCTGACTTTCGGCAGAGGCTCTCACACTGCCCTGCCTTACCTGCTGCAGGCGGCAGGCGGGCAAAACAAGCTCAGTATCATGCTTTTATTCGGCACCCGCTCCTTAAAAGCCGCCGGGCACTTGGACGCCATAGCGAAGCTGCTTGCCGGCTACCGCTATTTTCTGCAGGGGGGAGTACCCGGAAATCCCGATATTGATGACATCCTGCGCTTCAAGAAAATGACGGACGATTTTAACTATAACCTGATCATTGCCGCGGGCGGGGGCAGTGTGATTGATATGGCCAAAGCCCTGGCCGCCCTGCGGCCTGCCGGGGCAAGCAGCGTTCCGGAGCTGCGGGAAATCGTTAAGGAAAACCGCCTGCCGGAAAGCGAAGAAGGGGTTCAAGTCTGGGCACTGCCGACTACGGCCGGCAGCGGCTCGGAAGTTACTCCCTGGGCCACTGTCTGGGACAGAGAGGAAAAGGCCAAATATTCCCTGGCCGATCCCCGGCTTTTCCCGCAGGCGGCCATTGTTGACCCGCTTTTGACAGTAAGCCTTCCCGCCTACATGACGGCATCCTCCGCCCTGGATGCCCTTTGCCATGCTGCGGAAGCCTACTGGTCTAAAAACAGCACTTTTCTTGTCCGCCTGTACGCGCTGCAGGCCATAAAGCTCATTACGGGAAGCCTGCAAAATCTTTTGGCTGATTTAAGCAATGAAAAGCTGCGGGAAAAACTCAGCTATGCGAGCCTTTTGGCGGGCCTTGCCTTCAGCAATACAAAAACAACGGCCTGTCATTCCATCTCCTACCCGCTGACCTTAAGCTACGGCATTATCCACGGGGTGGCGGCAAGCCTGATGCTGGGACAGGTGCTGGAGAAAAACCTGCCGGTCATAGAGGAAAGGGATGCACTCCTGGAGGCTTTCGGTGTCCGGAAGCCTGCCGAAGTCACGGAATGGGTGCGGGCCGTTCTCGCGCAGGCCGGCATTCCCGCCCGCCTGCGGGATTACGGCGTCCGGGAGGGAGATTTGCCGGACCTTGTGGATCGCTCTTCTACTCCCGGCCGCATGGACAACAATCCGGTTGAAATAGACAGGCAGTTTTTATCTGAACTGCTTTCAGGTATATATTAACTAAAAAAGCTAGGAGAAGCCCATGAAACAGGTCTATCTTGCCATGAGTGCCGACATTATTCATCACGGGCATATCAATGTCATAAAGAAAGCAAGCGAACTGGGAGAAGTTACAGTCGGCATCCTGACCGATGAAGTGATAGCTTCTTACAAGCGTTTTCCGCTGCTTACCTTTGAAGAACGCAAGGCTATTATAGAAAATATCAAAGGGGTAAGCCGCGTTGTAGCCCAGGAGACACTGGATTATACGCCCAACCTGCTGAAGCTGCGTCCCGATTATGTGGTCCACGGCGACGACTGGCGCAGCGGCGAACAGCAAAAAGTACGGGAGCGGGTCATAGAGACCCTTGCCCGGTGGGGTGGGCAGCTGGTTGAAGTTGAATATACAAAGGGAGTCTCCATTACCGGGCTTGATGAAGCCCTGCGGAAAATCGGCACCACACCGCAGACCAGGATGCGCCGCCTGCGCCGCCTGCTGGAAGTCAAGCCCCTGGTGCGGGTGCTGGAGGCGCACAACGGCCTGACGGGCCTGATAGCGGAAAAGACTAAAGTTAAGGATGAAAAAGGCCGGGTAAAAGAATTTGATGCCATGTGGATCAGCAGTCTCTGCGATTCCACGGCCAAGGGCAAGCCGGATATTGAACTGGTGGATTTGACT
This sequence comes from Firmicutes bacterium UBA3936, assembly GCA_002385745.1. GTDB lineage: Bacteria > Bacillota > Dethiobacteria > Dethiobacterales > Dethiobacteraceae > DTU027. Next base: position 17,539 of record DGEC01000022.1, on the reverse strand, counting down.
TCCCGGCTCAATACCATTAATGATGTCCTGGATGTAACAACAAAGCCCATTATCCTTGACGGCGATACGGGCGGGCAGACGGAGCATTTTGTCTTTACCGTCAAAACGCTGGAGCGGCTTGGCATCTCGGCCGTAATCATAGAAGACAAGGTCGGCCTGAAAAGGAATTCCCTTTTCGGCACGGCAGTCCCGCAGACACAGGACAGCATAGAAAACTTTACAGCTAAAATTGCGGCCGGCAAAAAAGCGCAGGTAACCGGTGATTTTATGATTATCGCCCGCATAGAAAGCCTGATTGCCAAAGCGGGCCTGGATGACGCCCTGGCCCGGGCCCGGGCTTATATCGCCGCCGGGGCCGACGGCATCATGATTCACAGCAAAGAAAAACGGGCCGACGAAGTGCTTGCCTTCTGCCGGGCATACAAAGACTTTCCGGAGCGGGTGCCTCTGGTGGCCGTTCCTTCCACTTACAGCTACATTACTGAAACGGAGCTGGCCGGGGCAGGTGTAAACATTGTCATTTATGCCAACCATCTTATCCGCAGCGCTTATCCTGCCATGCTGGCCACGGCAAAAAGCATCCTGGAACACGAACGTTCCCTGGAATGCGAAAAAAACCTAATGTCCATCGAAGAAATCCTTACCCTGATTCCGGGAGGCAGTTAAGCCATGCTTCATCCTGCAGACTTTTACCGGTTGCTTGAGGAAAAGGGCGTCAACTTTTTTACCGGCGTGCCCGACTCCCTCCTGAAAGATTTCTGTGCTTATCTCACGGACAATGTACCCGGCAAAAACCATATTATTGCCGCCAATGAAGGCAATGCCGCCGCCATTGCCGCCGGGAGGCATCTGGCAACGGGCGAGATCAGCCTTGTCTACCTGCAAAACAGCGGGCTGGGCAACATTGTCAACCCGGCTGTCTCCTTGCTCGATCCGGAGGTTTACAGCATACCCGTGCTCTTTCTTGTAGGCTGGCGCGGCAGGCCGGGGACCAGGGACGAACCCCAGCATATTAAACAGGGGCGGATAACTTTTGCGCTCCTTGATGTACTGGGCATTAGAAATGCCCTCCTGCCCGCGGAAACGGCCAAAGCCGCCGCCCTGCTTTCCGAAGCCTTCGCTTACATGAAAAAAGAGCAGGCTCCCTTTGCCCTGGTGGCGGCCCCCGGCACCTTTGCGCCTTACAAACTGCAAAATAAAGTGCAAACAAACTACCCTCTCCGCCGCGAGGAAGCCATAAAACTCATTGTGGACAGTCTCGGTCCCGGGGATGTCATTGTTTCCACTACCGGCAAAACCTCACGTGAATTATACGAGTATCGCCTGGCAAGGGGCGATTCTCCGGAAAGGGATTTTTTAACCGTGGGTTCAATGGGTCATGCCTCGCAGATTGCCCTGGGCATTGCCCTGGCCAAGCCAAAAACCCAGGTCTTTTGTCTTGATGGCGACGGCGCGCTGCTAATGCACATGGGAGGTGCGGCCGTCATTGCGGGGCAGGCACCGCCCAATTTTAAACATATTGTTTTAAACAACGGTGCCCACGACTCCGTCGGCGGCCAGCCCACCTGCGGTTTTGCCGTCGATATACCGGTTCTGGCTTTGGCCTGCGGCTATAAAACGACCCTGCGGGCGGAAAGCCCGGAGGAAATAAAATCCGCCGCAGAAAGGCTGCGGCAAAGCCCGGGACCTGCCCTGCTGGAAATAAGGATCAACAAGGGTGCCCGCAAGGACCTGGGACGTCCCAAATCGACACCCGTGGAAAACAAAAAACTGCTGATGCAGTTTTTAGCCGGCAGGAATTAGCAGGGTAAAAGGAGGAACGGCAGTGCAGGCTTTGCTTCTAAATTCCGGTCTTGGCAGCAGGATGGGGGAACTGACGCGTTCCAAACCGAAGTGCCTGCTGGAAATAGCCCCGGGAGAAACCGTCATCTCCCGGCAGATTAAAGCCCTGCTTGCTTTGGGCATCGAGGATATCGTCATCACCACCGGTCCCTTTGCCGGGATGCTTGAGCAGTACCTGGAAACAGTTTTTCAGGGCCAAAGCTTCACCTATGTGCACAACCCGCGCTATGCCGAAACAAACTATATTTATTCCCTGTTTTTGGCAAAGAACAGCATCAGCCGCAACCTGATCCTGCTGCACGGGGACCTGGTCTTTGACCGGAAACTGCTGGAGGAGACCCTGAACTGTTCCCAGGCCGATACGGTGCTCATCAATCCGCAGGCACCCCTGCCCGCCAAGGATTTTAAAGGCCGCCTGGCCGGCGGGCTTGTCCGGGAAATTTCCGTCAATATTTTCGGAGAGGACTGCCGCCTGCTTTTTCCTCTTTATAAAATCAGTTTTTCCCTCTGGGAGCTCTGGCAGGCAGAAATGGCCCGTTTTGCTGCCAGGGGAGAACTTAACGTTTATGCCGAGGAGGCCCTGAACCGCATTCTGCCCCGGCGGGGGCTTTATCCCGTTGTTTACAGTGAAGAATTCTGCAGGGAAATTGATGATCCCGCCGACCTGGAGGCTGTCCGCCGGGCTCTGGCCGGCGGCGCCGGCGGGGTGTAAAAAATGCGAGGGGAAGAATATGAAACTCTCTGGCTACAGGTATCTCTGTCAAAAAAATGAAGAAGAGAATTATCTCCTGGATAAATTGATTTTCCGCAGAATTTCCATTTTTCTCACCATCATCCTGATAAAATTTAGAATCAGGCCGAACCAGGCCACGCTGCTCAGCCTTTTGGCGTCTCTGGCCAGCCTTTATTTCCTGACCTTCAACAGCAGAAGGGAAATGCTCATTGCGGCTTTCTTAATCCTGCTTTATTATTTGCTTGACCATTCGGACGGCGAACTGGCCCGCTACTACCAGCAAACGGAAGTAAGATGCGCCAGTCTTGCCGGCCAGTATTTTGACGTCCTTGTCCACCGCTACTCTTCCAATTTGATGGTGTTTTTCATTGGCATCAGCATCTACCGCGCTTTCGGCTACTTTTGGGCGCTGCTTTTAGGCTTTGTCGCCTGTATCGGCATCAGCTCCTTTCCCAATGTGATGGCCGCCCAGGTGGTGGCGGGCCGGGTAGCCCGGGACAGGGAAAAGGTTTTCAGCGATGAAAAAATGACCCGCATACTGCAGATCCTGGAAAGGAAGCAGGGGCAGATCAAGGCCGTCCACGGCCGGGACATCAGGCGGAAGCTGCGCAAGCTGGCGGGGGAAATTTTATTTTTCCCCGGACATATAATTCTCTTGATTATAGTTCTGATTGCCGACGCCTATCTTGCGCCCCGGACCGTATTTGGCCGGCCGTGCAACCTGCGGCTGCTTTTACTCTTGTTTTTCACCGTTATTTTTCCGCTGAAAACCGTAGTGCAAAGCATCAACTGGATTAGAAGGCTGAAGGAGATAACATAACCGCCGGACCGGGAAGTGCAAAAATATGGATAAACAATTAGGGGAAGTGCTTGCCGTCTTTAACGGCGCCGGACTTTGCTACTGGCTTGACAGCGGTACACTGCTTGGCCTGATGCGCGACGGGCGGCTTTTAGAAAACGACGGGGATCTGGATATTTCCCTTTGGGAGGAGGAAGAGGAAAAGCTTAAGGCCGTGCTTCCCCGCTTCCGCCAAATGGGCTACCGGATCTATACCGCCTCCTACAGCGGGCGGGTGTTCAAATACAATTTAACTCCCGCCCGGCGCGGCCTGCGCACAGTGGATATCAATATCTACAGGCAGAGTGCCACCCATGCCTGGTGCCCCATGTACTACTTCCGGCTGCGCGCCGCCCAAAGGAAGAGGCGGCGGGGAAAAAAGAAGCTGGGCGGCTTTCTCTACCGTTTTCTGCGCGCTGCCTGGAAATGCCTGAACAGGCGATTTGCCGTTCATGTTTCCGTTGACCGCCTGCCGTGGCGCCTTTTTTTGCAAATAGGCACCTGGTGGATTCCAAAGGATCTGTATGCCGGGCGGGTGTACCTGCCCGCCCTGCAGGCCTGTGTGCCCGAAAAATGGGAAGAATACCTGGCTTTCCGCTACGGCGACTGGCAGGTGCCGCGTGCTGACTGGGTTTTTTATGCCGATGACCGGGGCATCAGGCAGGCAGCCCCGGAAGAGTTAATAAAAATATGATAAAATCTTCACATGTCCAGGCGCAAAAATGTATTATAATGGAATGGGTCATTAATTGTGTGTGAGGGGAGTCCTGCCATTTATCTACGGGGGGATTTTTATGGTAAGCAATACCCCAAAATCATGGATTAACTACCTGCAGATGATAAGTGACCTGGTTATTCT
>DGEC01000022.1:0-13130 GCA_002385745.1 Firmicutes bacterium UBA3936 | reverse complement strand
TTTGGCTTTCAGGGACCTCTATCTGCTGATTTTTGCGCTGCTTTCCCTGCTGTCACTTCTGATCTTCAACTTTTACGGGCTTTATAACACCGCCAACAAAAGCTGGGCCGATATCATGGCGGGCGCAATGGCATCCCTGGTTTTTATCAGCCTAGCCATTATCGTCTTGAGTTACAACATTCCCTACTATGTCGTGCCGCCCCGCGTCCTTTTTGTCTTTGCCTTGATTTTTGCGCCGACGCTGATAGCCTGGCGCTGGCTGCTTTTGTCCTTTGAACGGAAAGTAACCCCTGCCAGAAAGGTTGTCATAATTGCCGAAAGCGGCGAAACGGAATATTTAAGCAATAAGCTAAACGGCAGGGACCGCCTGCTTGGCGTTGTCACCGAAAACAGGCTGGCAAAAGGCGGTCTGCCTGTTCTTGGGACCTTTGAGGACACCGAAGATATCATTGCTTCCCGTGGTCCTGATGAGCTGCTCATCAGCGGCTCCCTTGCCTGGGAAACAAAAACCAAAGCCATACTATTGGGTGTAAAATACGGTTGTACTGTTTATCTTGTTCCCAATCTCTATGAAATCATGGTTTCCCAGTCCGTTCTCAGCCAGTTTGAGGATACGCCGGTCATTCAGGTAAGCCTCGGGAAAACACACGGCATGGAACAGCTGAAAAGAATCTTTGACTGCCTGGTTGCCGTAATCGGTTTAGTCATAACCCTGCCCTTTTCCCTGGCTGCCGCCTTGGCAATCAAGCTCACGTCTCCCGGCCCGGTTTTTTATACCCAGAAAAGGGTGGGCCGCAACAACAAGGTTTTTCAGCTTTATAAATTCCGCACCATGATTAATAATGCCGAAGCCCGGACGGGTCCCGTGCTTTCTTCCGAAAAGGACGGGAGGGTAACAAAAGTGGGGCGCATTTTGCGCATGACCCGCATTGACGAAATCCCCCAGCTCATCAATGTTTTAAAAGGCGACATGAGCATTGTCGGCCCCCGTCCCGAGCGGCCGGTGTTTGTTGAAAAATACTGCAAAGAACTGCCCGGCTATGCCTACCGCCATATGATTAATACGGGAATTACCGGGCTGGCCCAGGTTTCGGGAAAATACAGCACCTCACCCCAGGACAAGCTCCGCTATGACCTGCTTTACGCCAAAGCCGCCACGCCTCTCCTTGACCTGAATATCATGCTGAAGACAATCAAGGTCATGTTTTCACGGGACAAGTCCCTTTAGTATCCGGGCCCTTGCCTTGTGCGGCGGGAACCGGCGATTCTTTCGTTTTTTGCGGAGACTTCCGGTTAGGTATTGTCGACAAAGGGAGATTCCGTTATAATAATAAAAGTTGTACAAGCAAAAAGAGAGCTGTTTCGCCAGGGCAAAAAGACAAAAATACTGCCTGAAAACACAGTTTGGAACCGGAGGACAGAGGGGGATAATATGGAACTTTATCTGGTTGTTTTTGCTGTTGCCTTTTTCATAACACTTTTCATCACTCCGCTGGTAATCCGTCTTGCCTACCGCATCGGCGCCCTGGACATGCCAAGTCAACGCAAGGTTCACCGGAAAGTCATGCCGCGTTTTGGCGGACCTGCCGTCTACTGCGGCTTTCTTGCCATTGCCGCCTATTTGCTGCATCTTGAGTACGACCCGCAGGTAGCCGGGCTTCTGATCGGCGGCACCTTTATTCTTCTTTTAGGTGCCATCGACGACATTTACTCCCTGCCTCCCCTGGCAAAACTTTTGGGACAAGTCGCAGCTGCCGTCCTTGTCGTCCTGTTCGGCGTCCGGGTAAACTTTATCACCAATCCCTTTGATGGCTACTTTGAGCTCGGGATGATGAGCATTCCCGTGACAATTTTCTGGATTGTGGCCGTAACCAATTCCATTAACCTCATCGACGGTCTGGACGGCCTGGCAGCGGGCATTTCCACAATTGCCCTGCTGACAATTTCCCTTATCGGGCTGAGGACGCAAAGCAGCATGCCGGTTGTACTCTTGTCGCTGGGGCTGGCAGGCGCCATACTCGGTTTCCTGCGCTATAATTTCTACCCGGCAAAAATTTTCCTTGGCGATTCGGGCAGCATGTTTTTAGGTTTTACCATTGCCGTCCTGTCCACCATGGGTTTACTGAAGATGGTTACCGTATATACCTTTGTTATTCCCGTTATCATTCTCGGTGTTCCCATTTTCGATACTTCCTTTGCCATTCTGCGCCGCTATTCCAGGGGCAAGCCCATCTTTGCGGCGGACAAAAGGCACATTCACCACCGTTTGCTGAACAGGGGACTTACCCACCGGCAGGCAGTGCTTGCCTTATACTGCCTGGCCATTGCTTTTGGACTATCTGCAGTTTATCTGGTCAACCGCATCTATTAGCCAAAGCGCTGGGACCGGGACAAAAGCCCGGGGAGACCGGGCCGGGTCCCGCCGGCTGCCGTTTAGGAAGGAGCATACAAATGGACCGGAATAAGAGCTGTAGCAAGGGAAAAAAAATACTGCTGTTTATCCTGTTTATCCTGCTGCTTCTGCTAGTGGCCGGGTCTGCCTGGGGCTGGTCCGTCTGGGCCCGCATCTATGAGGAGGTCCCGGAAGAAGGAGAGTACTACTACGAGCACCGTGAAACAGTGCAGAAAGAACCGGACAAAAACATCACCAATATTCTTATCCTTGGGGTTGACCAGCGGAAAAATGAAGCTGCCAGGGCCGATGCCATTATCATTATGAGTATTAACCATGACACAGGCGAGACGGCCATGATTTCCATACCCCGGGATTCCCGTGTTGAAATACCCGGCCGCGGGCCGGACAAAATAAACGCCGCCATGGCCTACGGCGGCATCAACCTCATGCGCGCCACCGTGGAAAAACTGCTGGGGGTGCCAATTAACCACTATGTTTACACAAACTTTGCCGGATTCCAGCATATTGTTGAGACACTGGGCGGAGTAACCATAGATGTGGAGAAAACCATAGAAGTCATCACCTATGGCGACGGCCTGCCGCCCGTTGTTCTCCAGCCCGGCGTTCAAAAGTTAAACGGCCTTGAGGCCCTGGCATATGTGCGCTACCGCGGTGATCCGGAGGCGGATTTTGGCCGCATGCGGCGCCAGCAGAAGTTTTTAAAGGCTGTGGCGACCGAGACCCTGCAGGCGGAAAATCTGTTCAGGCTGCCCAAGCTGCTGGAGCAGGCGGCAGAATACGTGCGGACAGACCTCTCGCTTGTCAAGGCGCTGTCCCTTGCCAAAATGGCCGCCGGACTGGATATGGAAGAAATTGCAGCCGTTACCCTGCAGGGCAAAAACGGCTTGATAGGCGGCACCGCCTATGTCATTCTTGATGATGAGTTTCTCGAGCAAACTATAGATTCTTACCTGCGCTGGAACTAAAAAAGGCAATAAAAAACCCGCGGAGTTTCTTCTGACTTCCGCGGGTATATTTTTTCCTATTACTTAATAATTAGTCTACTGCACAAGATTAAGGTACCAGTCGCGGATTTTGCGCAGTGCCTCCTTGAACAAAGGCCCGGTTTCCTCGTCATCCTCCGCTTCCGCCGGTACGATCACAGGCTCCTCGGGGATTTCTTCACCTTCTTCTTCGCCCGTGGGCGCCGGTTCTTCCTCTTCTTCGGAAGCTGCCGCTTCTTCCTGGTTGCCTTCTACTTCGGGAGCGGACTCCTGCTCTTCGCTTTCTACGGGCGGCGCGGGAGGTTCATTTACTTCTTCCTCCTGCGGCGGCAGGAGAGCGTCTTCTCCCTGAGCGGGTTCTACCGTCTCTTCCAAAGCTTCTCCAAGCTGATTCTCTTCATTTTGGCTGTTCTCTTCTTCCCTGTTTGCTTCCTCCCGGGCGACTATCAGCCCGTCTCCGGAGGGTTCGCCGCCTTTTGGCGGCTCTGCCACGGTCAGCGGGTTGGAGAGGGACGCTAAGATCAGCCCGGAGACAAGCAAGACGGTAATGGCGGCTGCTACTCCGGTCAGCGGGTAGAAGTTAAATGTACTGTAGGAGTATTCATCACCCACATTAACCGCGCCTCTTTTGGGAAGCCGGCGAAATTCTCCGTCCGGGGTCAGCACGGTCACGCTATTCTTTTGTACCTCCAGGACAAGGCCCTTTATTTTCATGCCTCGCTATCCCCTTTCAGGTAGTCGCGGAGATGCGGAAAGTCTTCAATCTGGACAAGCAGCAGCGCCACGATGTATTTTCTGTGCCTTTCCAGAGTTTTGCGGCTGAAAGGCAGCCGGTTTTCAATTTCCTTGAGCGGCAGTTCCTTGTACAGCCGGAAATACTTAACCAGTTCCGGATTTTCGGCAATCATTTGTGCCGCCGCTATTGCGCGCCGGCGAGCCGATTTGTGTTTGGGAGAACACTTCACCAGTTCGGCCAGCGTAATATTATACTCGGCCAGCAACTTGGTATAATATAATATTTCTTCCCTGCGGTCCCTTGATTCCTGTTGCTGCCTGTAAACCCTTTCCGCTTCCTTTTGCTCCACCATCTGCAGGGCGGCGGTTTCATCGGCAGTCTCGGAATCATCATGGAATTCAGAGAAGGGAATTTCATATTTTCTATGCTTGCTGCGGCGGGAATAATCTATGAGCCGTCTTTTTACAACAACGTTTACAAAACCGGAAAAGCTGCTGCCTTGCCCCGGCTCATAACTGTCAATGGCTTCATTGAGTGCCAAAAGTGCAATGGAAATCTCTTCGTCATGGCCGCTGTGCAGGTAGCGGCCGCAGTGGGCAGAGGCAATGCGTATTATGTATGGCTTAAAAGCCTTGATTAAGGCTTCCCGGCTTTGTTTATCGCCGTTTTTTGCCTGTTCTAACAGTTCTTCCGGGACAGATAGACCTTGGCCACTTCTGCGTATGACCACGGTTTTTCCTCCCTTACTATTTAGTTCGTAAACTTCCGCTCCGATTTTGGGGGTATGAAACGATTAATCTAAGCAATTGGTCAGAATAATTTCTCTTTACTGCGCACAAGCGACAGAATTTGCCCCAGTTCTTCGATTCGCAGCAGCCGGGCGGCAAGCAGAAAAACAGCCGTGCCCGCCGCAGCAACGGCCAAGAACCGGCAGGCGAGCAGAAGCAAACCGGAGACCGTTAAAAATGTCCGTCCATAAAATAATACTATACCCATTGCCATGGAAGCAAGGGCAGCTTTACAGAAAGTGACAAGCAGCCTGCGGCCGCCGAGAGGCCCGATTCGTTTGCGCAGCAGCACCCAGAGGGCGGCCAGATTGCAGGCCAGGGCAAGCGATGTCCCAAGGGCAATGCCGGAATGCTGCATGGGTTTGATAAGAAGCCAGTTAAAAAAAGCATTAACGGCTACCGTGGCAAAGGTAACCAGCATGGGGGTAACGGTGTCTCGGAGCGCGAAAAACACCCTTGTCAAAAGCATTTGCCCGCCCATGAACAAAAGCCCGAGACTGTAGAAAGCCAGGCTTTCCGCCGTTATTTTTGTCGCCTGCGCGCCGAAGGCGCCCCGCTCAAAAAGCAAGCGGATAATGGGTTCGCGCAGGATGACAAGACCCGTCATCATGGGCAGAACCAGAAGAATTATCATTGCCATTCCCTGGCGCAAAAGCTTTTTAAAGCCCGTCATTTCCTCTTTTAGAAAAAGCTCCACTAAAAGAGGAAAGATTACCGTCAGCAGGGCGGTGACCACTACGCCGTTGGGCAGCAGGAAGACCCGGTTGGCATAGTTGAGGGCCGCAATGCCGCCCTCGGGCAGCAAAGAACCAAATATGCGGTCAACAATATTCTTCAATTCCGTAGCAGACCCGGAAAGAATAACGGGCGGTATTAAAACTGCCATTTTCCGGATTCCGGGATGGCGCCACAAAAACTTCCTTTGGCTGAAGATTCCGTGCTTGAGCAGGGCGGGAAGCTGAATCAGAAACTGGCTGGCAAACCCGGCAAGGGTGGCCCAGGCCACGCCGGTTATGCCGTAGCCGGCGCCAAAAAAAACTGTAAAAATTATGATGATCAGGTTGCTTGGATAAGCGGTCAGGGCGGGAACAATAAAATTCTTCTTTGTGTGCAGGATTCCGCCGGCCAGCCCGGCCAGCCCGAAGAAAAAGAGCCCGGGTAAAAGGATGCGCGACATGGTCACCGTCAGCGTGTAAGCCCTGCCCGTAAAGCCGGGGGCTGCCAGGCGTACCAGAACGGGAGCAAAAAAGACCAAAAGCCCGCTTAGAAGCAGAATAATGCCGCCGCTGATCACATAAGCGGTAAAGGCAAAGGCGTTGCCGTCTTTTTTCTCGTGATACTGGCTGTAAATAGGAATAAAAGCCGTTTTAACGGCGTCGCTGAAGGCAAGAAACAGTATTTGCGGCAGCAGCGCAGCCATCAGGTAAGCGTCGGCCGCCACCGTTGTCCCGAACCGGTAGGCAATGGCCGTTTCCCGCAAGAGGCCCGTTATTTTGGAAATTATGAGCAGAACAGTTACAATGCCTGTCCATTTAACTATCCCTTTGCTTGTTGACATCCGCTTATACTCCCGCCGGCGCCAAGAGAAAGGTGCCGCGCAATATTTTTCAACATAATATTCTTTCGACCCCGACCGCGTGATTCCCTGTCACCGGCTTACTTTATTCTCCCTTCTTTTAGGGATAAAAGCAAAAAATAGGGCAGGACCAGCAGCCGCTTTAGGCGGCGGGGCTGCTGGCAGAAACGGTACAGCCACTCCAGCCCCATCTTCTGGAAAAGCAGGGGCGCCCGCTGCAGCCGTCCCGAGATAACATCAAAGGAACCGCCCACCACCATTAAAACTTTAGCCCCCGTCTCCGCCCCGTACTTTGCGGCAAACATCTCCTGCCGCGGGCTGCCTGTGCCCACAAACAAAAGATCCGCTCCGGAGGCGGCAATTTTTCTGGCAACTTCCCGCTCTTCTTCCGGTTTGACGTAGCCGTGGTGGGTCCCGGCGATTTTCAGCCCCGGGAAGCGCTGCCTGAGGTTTTCTGCGGCCTCTTCGGCCACCCCTTCGGCGGCGCCGTAAAGATATATAGAATACCCTCCCGCCACCAGCATGGGCATTAAATCCAGCATTAAATCTATCCCCGTTACGCGCTCCCGGATCTTTCCCCCGCGCAGGCGGGAGGAAAGCACAATTCCCACACCGTCCGGTGTTCCCAGGTCAGCGGAGAGCAGGATTTTCTTCAAAGCCTGATTGCTCTGGGCTGCCACGCAAATTTCCGGATTCACGGAGGCGACAAAGTGGGTATGGTTTTCCTGCAGCATTCCGAGAATAATTTCCGCGGCTTCCCGGTTTGTCACCACCGCCGCAGGAATGCCTAAAAATTTTTCTTTGGCCGGTTTCATCTTCAGACTTATGGCTCTTCACCACTTTCAAACAGCAGCTCTGCAAGCCCGGCCACAGTCTTTTTTGCCTGGGCGCGCAACTGCTCGCTTTTTTCTTTTATAACCTGTCCGGAGCCCATTCTTTCCCTGGCCTGCGCAAGCAGCACTTCCGCATTCAGATCAAGCGTGCTGCCGGCCGGGGACAAATCCAGCCGCTCAAGGAAGGCGGCAACCTTGGGATCATAACCGATACCGACCATGGGGACGCCGGCCGCCGCGGCAAAAATCAAAGCATGCAGCCGGACAGAAATAACAAGGTCAAAACAGGCAAACAGTCCCAAAAGTTCCGTCGGGTCCAAAATTTCCCTCAAAACTTCCGCTTCCGCCTGCAGCATGGACGCCAGTTTCTTTGTCACCGGCAAATCCATGCCGGGATACATGGGAATCAAGACCAGGGAGGCCCCGAATTCTTCTGCCAGCCTGTCCGCGGCCAGGGCAATTTCCTTTAAGTAATGTTCCTCCCCTTTGCCGGGACGCACCGCCAGCGCAAAAAGAGGCCGGTCTTTTTCCCGTAAGCTGCGGGCAGGCTCCCTTGGCTGCAGCAAAAACACGGGGTCCGCCGTAAGCTCCACAGGCGGGCGGTTAACGCCCAGCCTTCGCAGCTCTTCCAGGGAGGCCTCGTCTCTTACGGAAATCTGCCGGGCCAGGTTGGCAAGCCGCATCAGCCGCCGGTTGAAAGGCTTTTCAACGGGGCCGATGCCGTGGGCGTACAGAACAGCCCTTTTGCCCAGCAGGCGGGCGAAAAAGACAAGCCCCAGGTAGTAAACCACAGACAGGCTGCGCCCGGTGCTGTCCTGCAAAAGGCCGCCGCCGCCGCTGAGAAACAAATCACAGGAGCCGATTTCCTTTATGATCTGCCACAAATTAAGGCGTCCCACGGCCTTCACGCCGTACCTGGCAGCCGTAGCAGAAGGAGCGGCGGAAAGGACCGTAAAGCTGATTTTTTTGCCCCTTTTGGCCGCCTCCTCCCGCAGGGCAAAAAGCAGCCCGGAGAGTATTGCCTCATCTCCGGCATTATTAAAACCATAATAGCCGGATATGACCACTTTCTTCATTATTTTAACGCTCTCTTCCCCAGTTTGGCCGCCGCGCAAACAACCGCCGCAAGTACAAGTCCGCAAATCACTCCCAGCCACAGACCGTTAAAGGAACGGAGCAGTGTAATATAGCTCGGAGTGGTAAAATGCATAAAAGTATTGGCCACGGAAATAAAGGCAATGGCCCCGGCGGTAAGCAGCGCCGCCACAATTAGATTGCGGTACCCCCTGGCTAAAAGCAAAAGACCCAGCAGCGCCAGGGGATAGCCGATCAAAAATTCCTTGAAGCGGGGCCGGACACCAAGCGCATCTCCCAAAAGCAGGCGCAGCTGCTGTTCCACATCCAACACGGGGATCCCGGCCGTATGGCCTGTCCGCCCCACGTAGATATAACCCGCTGCTGCAAGAACGAGAAAGGTAAGCACATGGCCAAAAAGCACGGGCCTTGAAAGCACCTGCCGCCCAAAGGCGATAAGCTCCCGGCGCGTCCCCACTTTGACATGGGCATAAACAAGCCGGATAACGGCATATGCCGCCACAATCAAAAGCGGCAGGGTATGCATCACCTTAACACCCCGGAAGAGCGGCAGACCTGAAATAAAGTAGGGAGTCGAAGTCAGCCCGAGGACAACCAGTCCGCCTGCGATTGTCACCAGAAACGTGCGGACCAGGGCCGCAAGGGCCCAAAGCAGCGCTTCCCGGCCGCCTTTTGCTTCCCGGGGCAGGCGCTTGAACTGCTGCGTTATCACGGCCAGCAGGGGAAAGATCATGGCCGCAAGTATTGAGACAGCCTGCAAAGCATTATTATAGCCGAAAAGGGGAAAGACTGCGCCAAGCCCCGCCAGCGCAAGCAAAAAGACGGCTCCCGGCGGCAAAAGAAACTTCTCTGCTACCGCAAAGAAGAGCAGGGTGAAAGCCGCGGCCACCCCTGCCAGCAGCAGCAAAAGCAAAAACTTCTCCTGCTCCGGGGTGTCAAAGGGGCGGGCGGCGCCGGGCCGGTAGCCTAAAGCCGCCATCTTTTCCACGACCCCTTCAATCAGTTCCGTACCTTTTTTATAGAAATCCGGATCTGCCGGATACACGCGGACATAAAGCAGGCGCACCCGCCTTTCCCGGGCGGAGTTGATTATTGCCTGCACGTTTTCCCGCTCCCAGTTGGAGTGGGCAAGGACAATGCTGTTGTCCGTCAGGGAAGCCAGGGTAAAAGCGCCTTCATTCCTGGGGTTGTATTCCACAATGCCAAAGGGTATTCCCGCTTCCCTTAAATATTCGGCCGTGACGTCAATATTGCCGGGGAAGCCGGTAACCTCGCCGCCCTCAAAGAGCACGGCGGAATAGGCATCCTTTGGCAAAGTGAAAAAATCATCCAAAGCCGCTTCAACTGCGCGGGCATCCGGCAGGCAGCAGTTGTTCAGCCGGGGCACTATGCGCAGGCCAAGGGAGCGGAGGACTTCCACGTCCCCCCGGTCCGGACCGAGCGGCAGCTTTTCCAACTGCTCCAAGGGAGCAGCAACGGCCACCACAAAAGGTTCCGCATCGTCATAGAGCGCAACCGGCCGTGCCAGGCGCAGTTCCGCCTTTTCCGCCAGTTCCCGGGCAAAGGCCAAATCATCCGTTATCAGGTACACTGTCCCGGGCAGGACCTTGCCTTCTGCAAGCAGCGCCGCCAGGCGCGGGTGCAATGTACCGGCAACCCTGGCTTCATTCAGCAGCGTACTGCCTTCCGCCACAGACAGCCTGCCCTCGTCGCGGTAGCGGGCGACAGTGGCCTCCGGCAGCCCCACGGCGGTAACTCCCAGCTCCTGCAGGCGGGCCAGCATTTCCGCCGTGCTGACTGCCGCCTCGCGGGCCAAAGCCCTTACATCATTATAATCGACGGCAATATCCACTTCTTGATGACGCGCCTCCCGGATGTCGGCACGCGCAACCAGAAACCCGCCGCTTGCCACTGCAAGCAGAACGAGAATTATGAGCAATTTTTTCATTGTCCAACCTCAATGCTAACTGATTTTTTTCTCCGCCCCGGTTTCGTCCGGGAAAAGCGGCCTTGCGCCTTCTCCCAGCACTTCAACCCGGAAGCCTGCCGCTTCCCAGAGCCGGCGGCAAACGACGCCCCTGGTGTCCAAAAGCACCTTGCGGCGCACAAGTCCCGCCAGTTCCTCCGGGTCAAGACTGCCGAAGGCCTCATGGTTAACCAGAAGCACCGTCAGATCCGCCTGCGACAGCGCCTCCCGCAAAGACACCGTTTTCACGTTTTTGGCCAGCGGATCGTGGGCCACGGCCTGCAGGCCCAGGCCCTCAAGGATTTTTTTAATTACCAGCGCCGGGCTTTCCCGGCAGTCGTCCACATTCGCTTTATAAGTCAGTCCCAGAAGGGCAATTTTCGGCGCGGCAATGCCTTCGGTAAGCTGCCGTATTTTCTCCACCACATAGCGCGGCATGCCGCCGTTGACGCTGCGGGCCGTCTGGATAAGGCGCGCCTTGCCCGCCGCCTTCTCCACAATAAACCAGGGATCCACGGCAATGCAGTGGCCGCCCACGCCGGGCCCCGGCTGCAGGATATTGACCCGCGGGTGCTGGTTGGCAAAGTGGATTGCCTCCCAGACATTAACGCCGGCATGTTCGGCAACCATGGCAAACTCGTTGGCCAGGGCGATATTTACATCCCGGTAGGTATTCTCCATCAGTTTTGTCATTTCCGCCGTGGTGGCATCAGTCTGCAAAAGCTCTCCCTTGACAAAGGTAGAATACAGGGCGGCGGCGGCCATGGCCGATTTGCCGTTAATCCCGCCGATTACCCGGTTGTTGTTGACCAGTTCCTCAAGTATTTTTCCCGGCAGGACCCTTTCCGGGCAGAAGGCCACTAAAAGATCTTCCCCCGGCACGAGGCCGCTTTCCCCTAAGATGGGCAAGAGCACGTCCACCGTTGTCCGCGGCGGGACGGTGGATTCAAGAATCACCAGATTCCCCTTCCGCAGGCAGGGCACAATTTCGGCAGCCGCGCTTTTGACATAGGACAAATCCGCCTTCCTGTCAGCCGCAAGCGGTGTGGGCACCGCAATTATAAAGGCATCGGCCTCCTCCGGCACCTCGGAGGCGCGCAGCCTGCCTTCCCGGACGGCTGCGGCCACCTTTTCCCGCAGGTGCGGTTCTGCAATATGAATCATGCCCCGGTTGACGGTATCCACCGTTTCTTTGTTGGTATCGACGCCCACCACCAGGTGGCCGCTGTCGGCCAGAACGGTGGCCGTCGGCAGCCCTATATAGCCAAGTCCGATGACACAAACTTTCATAATTATTTATCCTCCTCAAGTTTTAACAGGCCAAACTTTTTCCGCAGTACCAGCAGGATAAAGCGGGGCAGCGCCTTCATCCTCAGAATGCGGCTCGGTTCGGTGAACAGGCGAAAGCTCCACTCCAGCCCGAGCTGCTGCAAAAAACGGGGAGCCCTTTTCTTTTTCCCGCTCAAGACATCGAAACTGCCGCCCACACCCATGCAGACAGGCACTTCCAGCTCCTTCCGGTACCTGCTGACAAATTCCTCCTGCTTGGGGCTGCCCATGCCCACAAAAAGCAAATCGGGCTTCTCCTTTTTTATCCGGGCGACAAGCTCCTTTTCTTCCTCCCGGCTGAAATAGCCGTCATGGGTGCCGGCAACCTGCAGGCCGGGGAAGCGGCTCTGCAGCCGGCAGGCCACTTCTTCCGCCACGCCCGGAGCGGCCCCTAAAAGGTAAACCCGCCAATTCTGACGGGCAGCTTCTTCAGTTAAAGCTATAAACAAATCAACACCGGTAACACGCTCCAGAAAACGCTTGCCGAGAATCCTGCCGGCCCAAAGGATGCCGATACCGTCGGGAATAAACAGGTCGGCTCCCGAAAGCAGCCGGCCAAGCTTCTCGTTATCTATGGCTTTTATTATTTTCTCCGGATTGACGGCCAGAATCCATAGCGGCCTTCTTGACTCCACGCTTTCCTTAACCAGCCGCAGCGCATCCTCGTAAGTCAGGGAGTCAACCGGAGTGCCTAAAATCTCGTGTCTTTCCATCAACTCACTGCTTTCGCCTGAAAGTTGCAAACCTACAAGCCATTATACCCCAATCACAAATGCCAAACAATAGATATAATTGTTTTTGCAGGGCATGCCTACCACCTGACGGTTACCTGCCGGGCATTATTATCCCAGTAAACCGAACAGCCCAAAGCCTCGGCCACCGCCCTGGCAGGCAAAAAGGAGCGGTTGTTGCGAATGATAATGGGCTCTTCCAGCTTTATTTCCTTCCCCTGCCGGTACAAGACATGCCGCCGCAGGGGGATGGTTATTTTTTCGTAGCCGTTGTCCAGCGTTGCCGTAAAAGCGGCGTCGTCCCATTCCACCAGGTACCCGAGGCACTCCGCCAATAGCCGCAGGGGGATGTAGCTTCTGTTGTTGACAATAAACGGGGCATATTCCGCCGTCCTGATACCGTTTGGCGTCCGGACGGCAAGTTCGCCGATGGTAAATGTCATTTGCTGCGCGGCATTGGCCTTGACCAGGCTTACGGCAAAGGGCAGCTGCACATAGGGGCTTGTAATTTCAATATCCGGAATTATTCCTGCCCCGTCTATGGGCCTGCCGCCCGGAGTGAGAAAATGACTGATGGTCAGCCGCAGGCCCCCGCCGTCATCCAATTTGAAAATACCCTGCACGGTACCCTTGCCATAGCTTCTGCTGCCGACAATTGTCCCGGCGCCGCTGTCCTG
>DGEC01000082.1 GCA_002385745.1 Firmicutes bacterium UBA3936 | reverse complement strand
GGCCATTTTTGTCTACAGTCTGGGGCAGCCCGTGCGGGCTGCCTTTTGGCTTGACTCCAGCTATAAGCGTTTTTTGACTCACCACAAGGTTTATCAGTCCGAATAATATATGTCCCGGAAGTCCCCGACGGCGCCCCAGTTGTTATACTCGGTTATTATCAGGCATATCTTGTCCTTTGGTGTACCAAGAACTGCGTTGATAACATTAAATGCTTCCTGAGTAAATTCTTTTTTCTTGCGATACTGGAACCTGCCGGCATATTTAACGTCGACAAACACCATATCGTCCTGTTTTTTGCCCCCAAAGTACATCTTGAGGCCGTCATTGACTTCAACCATAGTCCACTGGGGGTCTTTGCCCGGTATTTTACTGAGAGCGGCACCTAGGCCGTCTACCAGCCTCTGCTCGTCTTCCGGGCTGATTTTTTTGGAAATACTTAACCTTAGATACGGCATCTGGCAATTCTCACCCCTTATTGTCGGCCAACCACCGCCACCATCCAAATATTTAACAGAAAGGTGTAATTGTGGCGGCCCGGTCTTTCAACCGGAGCCGCCTTTTTTCTGCAGGGGCGTTAAAATTCCATGGATTCTCCGGGTTGCAGCGGCTTTATTTCTACCTGCGGCGCTTTTTCTTTTGCCAGGGCAATAAATCTGTCGGCAGTTTGCTCCAGTACGGGGAATGTACGGTAGTGCATGGGAATTACCGTTTTAGGCTGCAATAGCTCAAGCGATGCTGCCGCCTGCAGCGGATCCATGACAAAAACGCCGCCGATGGGCAGAAGGGCTAGATCAATACCGTACAGCCCGGCAAAAAGCTTCATCGAGGCAAAAATACCTGTGTCCCCGGCATGGTAAACAGTTTTTCCGTCCTCCAGCGTTACTATGTAACCGCAGGGAGAGCCGGACTCCGATGAATGCACGGCCTGGGTCATGGTTGCCTTAACGCCTTTTGCTTCCACCGTACCGCCGATATTCATTCCCGAGCCGCCGGTGATTATTTGCGCGGCCGGAACTCCGTCTTTTTTGGCCCTGGCGGCAACTTCGGGCTGGCTGATGAGAATCCCCTGCCCTTTCCCGAGCAAGGCCGGTATATCGCTGCCGTAATGGTCGTGATGGTCATGGGTAACAAGGATTAAATCGGGTGCAGGCATCTCTCCTACCTTGACGGGACAGGCGGGATTGCCCGTTATCCAGGGGTCAATCAGTATTCTTGCGCCCCTTGCCGTGGTGATTTCAAAGGCAGCATGGCCCAGCCACCTGAGATTATTTTTCATCTGGTTTCCAAAGTACCTCCCTTCCTTCCTTATCCTGTCTCTTTGGATAATTATTACCCTGAAGCCTGTTATAATTCCTTCCGCCTTTGAAGTCCTGTCTCCTGTCCGTCCGGCAGACTTCATTGCCCGCACGGCAGGTTCTGTATTATTTATTATGTCAAAGGGGGTTGTTTCTTGGAAAGCAACCCCCTTCAGGTTTATTCAGTTTCCTTGTGCCGTTTCAAGCGGTTGGCCGGTATTATCAGCGGAGCATCAACAAGCCGTTAATCAAAAAATAGCAGGCAAATACCAGAATAAAGACTCCTAAAATGATCATTATCCAGTGATACACGGCATCGCTGATCAGCGTTCTGCCCCGGGAGAATGCCGTGGAAACTGCAGTATACCAGACAAAATCTGAAAGTATGTGTCCGCAGAAAAAGAAGAGAACACCAAGCAGTCCCAGGGCATAAGCCAGGCGCACCGATTCCATTCCCGTTGTCGCCCACCAGAGGATAAAATAGGGGTTGGTGGCACTGACAATTATTCCGGCCCAAACCAGGTTTTTCACGCCTGCTCCGTTTTGACTTCCTGCATTCTCAAGTAAAACGGTCTTTTTTATCCCGGATTTAATCATCCCGTACCCCATCCAGGCCAGGTAAGCGCCGCCAAACAAGCCGATAATCCCTGCAACAGTCGGCCTGGCAAAAAAACCCTTGAGTCCGAACGTCATGAAAATAATAAGAATAAATTCAAGGATTCCATGCCCCAGTACTACTGCAGGACCGGCGGTCCAGCCTTTTTTCAAGCTGCCGTCAATGGCAACTCCCAAAAGCGGCCCGGGCATCATTGCGCCCGAAAAGCCGATTAAAAAAGCGCTGACAAATATTCCCGTTAAAGCCATGCCGTACCCCTCTCCCCTGTTCATGCCGGGCGGAACTTTCCCAAACATATATAATATGTTTATACCACTTTAGGCCCTATTACACAAGCCCATTGTTTCTTCATCATTTGCGCTGTGGCTTTCCAGTATCAGCCTGAGATAAATTGCCTCCCGGCAGGCGGGCTGCGAAAAAGGTTTTATTTATAGATCTTAAAGTCTTTATCATGGTAAGCGATATTGAAGGGCATATGGAGGTTCTCAGCCTGGCCCAGGGGCATTTCCTCGGGCTTTACCGGGATACTGCCCTCCGGAGCCGGCATTAACATAGGCATTGGGGGCGGCGCTAATTCTTCGCCTTCCTGTGCCGGTGGCATAGGCGGCATTATTTGCGGCATCTTCTGCGGTACTTGCGTAATGCCAAGCTGGTTTGCCAGAAAACGCCACGCCTGCTCAAACCAATCGTCTATACAGGGGCCGACTGTGCCGTCTTCGGCGAGTATGCGGTTTACGGAAGAGGTCTCCCCATGTCCGCCTGTACCGGAAATATATACTGCAAAGGGGCGTTTCGCGCGTTCCATTGCGTCGATCATGGCGATTGTCTGATAAACGGAAACAAGCATGTCAAGGCGGGAATGATGGAAAAATGCAGGCGGTGTTTGAGGGCCAACCAATTCACCATTGGGGACATAAACTATACCGTCGTCGGTCTGCTGCCCGCAAAACATCGGGCCGAAACCCAGGATCATTGCATCGGGCTTTCCTTCCTCTCCGGTGCAGCCCGCAGCTTCCATTATTTCAGGCCTGTTCCAGATGTTCCCGGTAGTCATGCAGATAAAGGCGCCGGCGGAATTGCCCGAGATCACGATTTGCTTGGGATTAATGCCCCACTCCTCCGCATGCTCGCGCAAAATTTTGATACCCTTAATCAGATCAATAACGACCTGCGGGAAGCGGTATTCCTTTGCGACGGAATACAGGTACGTGCAGGTTACACCGAAGCCCTTGCCCATGCAGCGGCTGGCAATTGCCGTGCCGTCCGTTTCGCTGCAAAACATGAAACCACCGCCGGGAACGTGAATCAGCGCAGGCGTAGACTGGAAAAACGGCGGTACATTCGCTACAGTTACAATGAGCTTTGCTGTTTTAGCTTCGTTCAAATCGAAAGTAATAACCTTCATTTGTAAAACCTCCCTGAAAAAGCTTTTTTTATTTAAACTATCACAAATACCTGCCATCTTCAACAGACTGTCTGGATTTAACAGGAAATATTAAAGCAAGAATTCTGAAAAGAAGGATTAATTATTCACTTCAGCATTTCATCTGATATAATTAAGGCAGCAAAGAAGCTCTAGAATTAACGGAGAGATTCCCCATGAGCAAAATCGCCGATAAAATTGTCAAAACATTTGGGAACATTGTCACAGGACAGGTTTGCGCAAACCCCGTCCGCGTCCGCCGGCTGCTGGCCGTAGTTTACGGGTTGAACGGCTGGAGAAACACCCTGACAGGCAGAAGCGGACTGGAAAGGGCATATACAAAAATGGGCGCCGCCCTGTCCTGGTCAATCTACAAATCTTTCCTCCATCCCGAAAACTCAGTGATGATTAATATTTTCTTCCCTTGCGAAATCCTGCACTCCCTGGGTATTACCCCCATGTTCCCGGAAGCGCTGTCCGTTTATCTTGTTAATTCCGCCTGCGAGCAGGTATTTGCAGAAGCGGCGGAAAGCGCCGATGTACCGGAGAGCTATTGCTCCTATCACAAAATTATGATTGGCTTTGCGGAAACAGGCGTGCTGCCAAAGCCGCTTTTTGTCGCCAATACCACGCTGGCCTGTGATGCAAACCGCCTTTCCTTCCGGCGCCTGGCCGAATATTACCGCATCCCGCATCTGGTGGTAGACGTGCCAGACAAGATCGACAGGGAAGCCGAGCATTATGTTGCAGAGCAGCTGCGCGCCGCAAGCGCCGCCCTGGAAGACATTTGCCGGAAAAAAATTGATTGGAACAGGCTGTGCGCGGCAGTAGGCATTGCAGACCGCTCCCTGAAGAGTTTCCGGGAGTACCTGGATATCCGCAGCCGCTGCTCGCTACCCGTTACCATGAGCGGCGAACTGTACTCGCTGATTGCCACCCATGTATTCCTGGGCACACCGGAAGGAGAAGACTATATTAACGCCCTCAAGCAGGCGGCGCAAAATGCACCGCCAAAGGCGGGGAAAAAGCGGATACTCTGGCTGCACACCCTGCCCAACTGGCAGGATTCCATGCGGACACTTTTCGATAGAAGCGGGCGCTGCGAAATTGTGGGCTGCGACCTTACTTATGATGTCCTGATTGATATGGATCCCCAAAAGCCCTATGAAAGCATGGCCCGGCGCCTCCTGCACAATATCCATAACGGCGGGGCGGAGCGGCGCATTGAAGCGGCAGTTTATTATGCCAAAAAATTAAAGGCCGACGGCGTCCTTATTTTCTGCCACTGGGGATGCAAACAAACCATGGGCATGTCGCAGCTGGCCAAAAGCACCCTGGAAGCGGAAGGCTTTCCCACCCTTGTCCTGGACGGCGACGGCTGTGATTCCCGCAATGTCACGGACGGGCAGATGGTCACACGGGTAAATGCCTTTCTTGAACAGTTGGAGGGTAAAAAATGATCGGATATACCTGCAAATACACACCTGTGGAACTGCTGCATGCCCTGGGCGCAGAGACAAAACTTCTAAACAGCGAAGTTTTGGATTTTGAACATGCCGAAAGCCTAACCCATACAAACCTCTGCTGCCATGCCAAGGCATTTTTGCAGCAGAGCACGGAAGTAGAAGAACTTGTACTGGTCAACTGCTGCGATTCCCAGCACAGGGTGCATGATGTGCTCAAAGCACAGGGAAAGCATAAACTGCTGCATTTGATAACCCTCCCCCATGCTGACGAGCCCTGCGCCCGCTGGCAGTTTA
The DNA here is from genome assembly GCA_002385745.1 of Firmicutes bacterium UBA3936. GTDB lineage: Bacteria > Bacillota > Dethiobacteria > Dethiobacterales > Dethiobacteraceae > DTU027. Next base: position 6,358 of record DGEC01000082.1, on the reverse strand, counting down.
AAAAGGAACTTCTAAAACTTTACGAGTTATACAGCACGCGGGCTAACTCTGGCTTTGACAGGCAGTTGTTTATTGTCGCCTGCAGGCAGGCAGCGCCGCCTGATGCGGACAAGCCCTTCCTTGCCCTCCTGGGAGCCCGGGTCAGCAGCCAAATGCTTAAGTTCCTGCAGGATAAAATCCGGTATCCCCTGCTTGATTTGACCTGCAGCGGAAACAGGTGGCTGGAAAAGCTGCCGGATGATATTGAAAGTATGGATTTTGAGGTGCTCCTGGACTGGTATGCCGGTGCTCTTCTCCGCTTGATACCCTGTATGCGCATGACAAATGTGGCAGGACGCCGGGTTCTGTGGGAAAACGAAAACCTGCGGGGCATTATTTATCACACCGTGAAATTTTGCGATTATTACGGTTTCGATTACGCCCGGCTGAAAAAAGAAACCAACCTACCTGTTTTAAAGCTGGAATCGGATTACACCCCCCAGGCGCTCGGCCAGTTTTCCACCCGCCTGGAAGCATTCATGGAAAGCCTGGCACCCAAGGTCGACACAGTCCCTAAAAAGGCAACCGGCAAGAAATTGTATGCCGGCATCGACAGCGGCTCCACAACGACAAATATGGTCGTTTTGAATGAAAAGCGTGAAATAGTGGCTTCCGCCACTGTCCGCACCGGGGCAAAGGTGGAAAAGAGTGCTCGGGCTGCTTTGGCGGAAGTTGCAAGCAAACTTAAGGCGGATTTGGACGGCTTTGCAGCCATTGTTGCCACAGGCTACGGAAGAAACAGCATTTCCTTCGCCGATGCCGCCATAACCGAAATAACCTGCCACGCCAGGGGAGCCCATTTCCTGAACCCCGGCGTGCGAACTATTGTGGATATCGGAGGCCAGGACAGCAAGGTAATCTGCCTTGATAGTGACGGCAAGGTAACAAATTTTATCATGAACGACAAGTGCGCCGCCGGCACGGGGCGTTTCCTGGAAATGATGGCCCGCACCCTGGAAATGGATATTGAGGAGCTCAGTGCTGCCGGGCTTGTCTGGAAGCATGATTTGACTATTTCCAGCATGTGCACCGTGTTTGCCGAATCTGAAGTCATCTCCCTCATTGCCGGCAACCACGGCACGCCGGATATTGTACACGGGCTTAACAAGGCGGTGGCGGCTAAAACCGCTTCCATGGTCAGCCGCGCCGGGGGCCGGGCCCCTTACATGATGACCGGTGGCGTGGCCCGCAACGCAGGCGTCGTCCGGGAACTGGAGAAAAAGCTCGGGGACAGATTATTTATCCCCGCAGCACCCGACCTTTGCGGCGCTTTGGGTGCCGCTTTGCTGGCACTGGAAAAATAAAACCGGCCGAAATGTTCCGGCCGGTTTTATTTTTGCGGATTTGTTTTCCGTATGCTACTTGACTACCACGTAGCAGACGCCGACAGTCCATGACAGACCGGCTTCGCCGGTTACAAGGTATTCGCCGGCTGCTGCAAAGGAAAGGGTAATTTGCCCGTTATCATCAGTGGTGCCTGCAGGTTCACCGTTAACTGCTACTGCCGTATTAGCTACAGGCTTTGCACTGCCGTCACCGGAGCTGCGCAGGAAAGTCAGAGTAACCGATTCACCGGCCGAGAGCTCCACATAGGGCCGGTCGAAATAGCCGCACCTGAAATGGGCAAAACCGGTGCCGTCGGTGAAGTTGTTAAGATAAACTACCATGCCGTCAACGGCGGGAGCTGTGGGATCGGCATGCCTGGCACCGGCAGAATCGGTCCAGATGCCGCCGCCATATGCTGTACTGCCGGTGGGCTTGCCCCACAGTTCGGTGAGGATAGGACCATAGGTGCTGTGAGTATCAAATCCCCAGGCATACCCGTCGCCGTAAGCCAGTTCATGAAGTGTGGTTATGGCGTCGGCTATGGTATCACCTTCGTATATCGGAACAGCATAATGAACAACAGGCTTGCCTTCTTTATCGGTTAAAATTTCCGCATCGGTAACTGCATAGAAATAAACTGTGCCTACTGGTTCACCCTTTTCCACTTTTTCAAAGCTGTTTATGAAACCGGTTCCGGTCGCTTCGTCGTAAACAGCCTCAAACTTCAGTGCATTGGCCAGATCCGAGAGCCTGAAGAAGTTGTTGCCGCCAATGCAGTAATACTTGAGGCTGACAGGGCTGCCGTTTACAGTTAATTTATGGGTACTGACTGCAGCACGGGCCGCCTTGTCTTCACCGATGACAAGTTCACCGCCGATGGGCTCATAAGGCTCGCCCCTGATGCAGGAGACGGTTCTCGTCGCTGCATCATAATCCACGGAGAATTGGGAGCCGGTATTATTCAAAACATAAGCCAGGTCGCGGAGTTTGAAGTAGCTGTAACCGTCAATGTTGTATACTTCGAAGACAGTATCAACGCCATTGACGGCAATTGTTTGCTTGGAGAAGACAATATCCGGTCCCGTTTTTGCTTTAACCATGCTGCCGCCTGCGCCAACCTTAACAACACAGATGGGGCAGGTGGAGGAAGGAGTGGTGCCGCCGGTTACAATATAGGTGCCGTCCTTGTCAAAGCTGATGACAACCTGACCGTTATCGTCTGTAACATATTCAGTTTCCTTGAAGTCAATATAGATGGGAATCGCTGCATTGGGCTTCTTATCATATTCAAAAGTCTCCAGATTCAGACCGGCACGCCATGCCGTGAGGGTAATTTTCTCGCCGACGGCGGCTTCAACATATTTTTTATCAAACATGGAAGCCCTGTAGTAGGCAAAAGTAGCAAAGTCCGAATAGCCGTTGATATCAAGGACATCGCCGTTTTTGAGAACGGTAGTGGCGCTTACCGGGGCGTCGGAGTTGTTTAGGTAGATATTTCCGCAGTTGTTTTCATTGTAGAGTCCCCAAACGCCTGCCAGGAAGCAAAAACCGCCGGAATCGTAGGAGTACCAAGCACTGCCCCTGCCGTATGCATGGGCATGCAGCTCTGTCATGATATCGTTAATGGTGTCGCCTTCCGCAAGGACCATGGGATAGTAGGCAATATAGTTGCCTTCCTTGTCATACATGACTTTGCCGTCCACGGAAAGGTTGACGTAAACATAGTTGCCGTCATTCTTGGCTACTTCCACAATGGCTATCCCATCTGAACAGGAGTCGCTTCTGGCCATGACATAGTAGGTGCCGGGTTCGTCAAAGCTAAGTGTGAAATAGCCCCTGTCGTCGGAGTCAATGCCGGTATCCACAAGGCTGTCGAGGCTCTTGCCCACATAGATATCGGCGGCATAGCCGATGGGAGAATAGCTGTAGTCGGGATTCATGTTCATGGTCAGAGCCTGCATGGTAATATACTTGCCGGCAACAGTCTTTGCCTTGGCTGGGGTAATAAGGCTTGTGGTCAGCCAGTCACTAATGGAATCATAGGCAAGCAGGTAGTAGATATCGCCGCCCTTTGTCTCTTTGCCGGCATCAACGTAGTTTTTGCTGTCAAAAGCCAGTGTGTTGTGCTCCGGCTTGCAGCCCCAAATCGCTGTAAAGGCGTAAAAACCGTACGGATTGTCAGCTTCCACACCGGCTGAACCGTCCGGATACTCCATTTCGTGCAATTTGGCAACCGCATCGACAACGGTCATCCCTTCGTTCCAGGGAACAGGGTAAAGGATAATCGGAGCGCCGCTTTTGCCAACAGCAGGTTCATCCAGAACATACAGGCTGAGATAAACAAAGTTTTCATCAAGTCCGGCCTGTTTTGCCAGGGGCTCCAGAGGTTCTGCTTTTTCTTCGTACAATGCCGTAACAGTAATGCTTTTTATAATGTTGTCAAATTCCCTGTTCCAGCCTATAAATTCATACCCTTCATACTCTTCCACTTCGGGAGCGGTGGCACTGCCGCCTTTTTCAACTGTCTGTACATCGAGGATGGCACCGCTGTAGCCGTCTTTAAATTTGACTGTGAAGGGCCCGTCCCCGCCGGTGCTTCCTGACTCGCTGATATCCACCGTTGCGGTGTGAGGCAGTTGATTGCCGTCAAAGTCATAATACGTAAAGGTTACTTTACTGCCGGCAATGGCGAGCAGCAAGCCTTTACCACTTACAAAAGCACTGCCGCCGGTGTATTCGCTGTCGGATATGCATCCGGCTGCGGCATATGTAAAATTGATATCCATTTCCTTGTCGTCCGTTACGGCAATATAATCACCGGCTATGAAGACCTGGTCGTAGTGGGTATCATAAACATTGTGGTTGTGTCCCCAGAGAAAAATGACATTGGGATAATTATTCAAGAGCTCAACTACTTCAGCGGCATTTGTAGAAGTTCTTGAAGAAAATGTATGCAGCGGGAAGTGGGTAAGAATAATAATCGGAATATCAGTGGGTGCAGTTTTAAGGTAGGAACGGAGAATTTCAATATCTTCGCTTAGAAAATCCTGCGCGTGATCACGGGAAGTGCCGGCGGCACCGAAGCAGTAAATAATATACCGGTCAGTTCTGGCCGCTTCGCCAACATGAATTAACCTTTTGGCGGTGGGATTGTCCTTGTTGTTTTCATAATCTCCCCCTGCTGTCGGATACCATTCGTGATTGCCGAAAGTATAGATATTGCCATATTTGATAAAGCCCGAATCAACAAAGCTGTCGGCGGTATCCATAGCTGCCTGGACATAATCCCAGTAGTCATCGGTTGTGGGAGCATAAGCACTGCCGAGGTCCCCGCAGAACCCCATATAATCCACACTGTCTACCACATTGCCGAGCATTTTCAGCCAAACCTCAAGATTGTTCTGCTCAAACGAGGTATCATAGTGAACATCGGATGTAAAAGCAAGGTAGACAATTCCGTCTTCTGCAGCAACACCGGCCGGCAGCCCGCCAAACAGGGAAAGAACCATTGCCAGCACAAGCAGCAAAACCAGCTTCCTTTTGGAACTCACTTTGGCTAACCTCACTTTCTGAATATTTTTACTTAAGTAAATATTTCCTTAAAATTATATCATATATGACCTTATTTGCAAGTATATCATATGTGAGCTTTTCCGCGAGGCATTGATTATAAGATCAGAAAAATGCTATAATTACAATATATCAAAAAATATTGAAAGGAAGCAGTGATATGGGATCAAGGTATAAGCATGTGTTTACACCTATCAGAATCAGGGGAATTGATTTGAAAAACCGTATTATCATGGCGCCGCCGTCTCCTAATGTGGCCAGCCATGAAGGACTTGTAACACGTGACTTTGTAGACTGGATGCGCCCCTTCGCGCGCGGAGGTGCCGCCGTTATTTATGTGGGCAATGCCTCCATCGACCGCACCGAATGCTTTGACGAAGACTACCAGCTTGATCTGCGTGAAGACAAAAGCATCCTGCCGCTTTCCTGGTATGCCGAAATGGCCACCCAATACGGCTGCCACGCATCCCTGGAAATCAACCACAACGGCAAGGATACCGCTCCTGAAGCTATCGGGCGCCCCCCCATCAGCGCGTCCCCCATAATAACGGCAAGTGAAATTTCAAGGGCCAAAAGGCTTGGACGCGCCCCAATCCCTGCTATCGAAATGACGCATGAGAAAATTGCCGAAACCGTTGAAAAATATGCCATGGCTGCTTACCGCATGCAGCAGGCGGGCATGAACATCTGCCTCGTTCACGGCGGGCACGGCAACCTGATTTCCCAGTTTACCAGTCCCCTCTACAACAAAAGAACGGATGAATACGGCGGTTCACTGGAAAACAGGGCACGCTTTGCCATAGAGGTATGCAAAGCCATCCGTGAAAAGTGCGGCCCGAATTTCATCATTGACTTCCGCATCTCCGCCGATGAAATAGCGCCGGAAGGCATGCACTTCCCCGAAACACTGGAACTCATCGGCATCCTGAAAGACTACATCGACATGCTTAATGTTTCAGCGGGACTGCACAGCGACTTTGATTTTAAATATTACCGCAATTGGTGCCAGAACTATATGATGGAAAGAGGCTACAATGTCCACTATGCCCGCAAGATTAAAGAACGCTACCCGGACCTGCTGGTTACCGCAGTCGGCTCCATAGTGAGCATTGATATGGCCGAGGAAATAATCGGCAACGGCTGGGCCGATTTTGTAGCCATGTGCCGGCCGCTGATGGCAGACCCAGAAATGCCGAGGAAATATGCTTTAGGCCGTCCTGAGGGCCGCAGGCCCTGCCTGCGCTGCGACGCCTGCGCCGGCCGCCTGTTCCCGTCTCGTCCCCTTAACTGCGCAGTCAACCCTTACCTGGGCATGGTTTTCGAATTTAAAGACGGCCGTGTACCCAAGGCTCCCGTTAAAAAGAAAGTCGCCGTCGTCGGCGGCGGCCCGGCCGGCATTCAGGCAATGCTGGCACTTTGCGAG
>DGEC01000108.1:61890-62045 GCA_002385745.1 Firmicutes bacterium UBA3936 | reverse complement strand
AGATGTGTATAAGAGACAGAGCTTTCAGCTCGCCGCCTACCAGGTGCTTGAACATCTGCGTAATATCGCGGCCCAGGTGCTTCGTCTGGATGGTGCTTCCTTTGACCAGGCCAAGCATTTCCAGCTCCTTGCCGGCAATATAATCAGTATTTACC
>DGEC01000108.1:0-61718 GCA_002385745.1 Firmicutes bacterium UBA3936 | reverse complement strand
CCGGCAATATAATCAGTATTTACCAAGATCATCTTCATCACCACTCCTTATTTCTTTTATACGCTCAATCAAGACATAAATACTGACCCCGATCAACGCCAGGGGGACGGCAATGGCAATAATTCTGCCTACGGGCGGGAGAGTTATCCGGAAGGAAGTGCTGAGCATACCAGTAAAATAAGCAACCAGGCCAAGAGTGACCATCAGGGGAGCTATCAGCTTCACGGCATTTTTTTTCATTGTCGGCATCCCTCCCTCAGATTTAAGATAATAAACACCGCCCGGTCATACCTTTTATTTTGATATTTCTCTCCAAAAACCGGTATTCCCTGCCATCACGGCCGGCCGGTCAGAAAAATACAGGCTGCATATTCCGTTATATTATACTAATACTAAAAATTAATAATACCATTTGGAGGGTACAATGTGAGAGTACCGGAAATAATGAAGCGGAAAATGTGCTTTTCCTTTGAAGTTTTCCCTCCCAAAGCGGATAAACCTTTGGAGCCTCTGCTGGAGACGCTGGAGCGGCTGTACCTCTTTAATCCGGATTTTATCAGCTGCACTTACGGTGCAGGCGGGACAAATGCAGGGCGCAATATTGAAATTTGCCGGGCCATTAAGCAAAGCAAGAAAACCATCCCCGTTACTCATTATACCTGCATCGGCAACAGCAGGGAAAAAATCAGGGCGGAAATGCAGAATTATCTTGCCCTTGGCATAGATCACATTCTTGCCCTGCGGGGAGACTTCCCCAAAGGTTGGCAAGGCACCCGGGGTGATTTTAATTATGCAAATGAACTGGTGGAGTTTATCAGCATTAATTTCCCCGGGTTTACAATTGCCGCAGCCGGCAACCCGGAAAAGCATTTTGAAGCCCCTTCCTTCGAGTCGGACATCGCTCACCTACGCATGAAGCAGGATGCCGGGGCAGAATTCATTATGACACAGCTCTGCTATGATGTGGAACAGTATAAATGGTGGGTGGACAAAATCCGCAAGGCAGGTGTCACCATACCCGTTGATGTCGGTGTTATGCCGGTTCTGCAAAAGGAACCCACCATTCGCATGGCCGTCTCCAACGGCAGCTCAATTCCGCGCGACTTAGCAGAACTTATCGCCAGATACGGCGACAGGCCGGAGGACTTTAAAAAGGCGGGCAAAGAATACACGGTCAGGTTAATACACGAGTTTATCAGTGCCGGCATTGACGGGCTGCATATCTATACGTTAAACAAATGGCAGGATGTAACGGATATTCTGCTTGCCGCCGGCATCAAAAAGCCGCTTGCAGAACAGCCAAACGGAAAGACTGTCCAATAAAGAAAAGCCGCCGGAACAGAGTCATGCTCTGCCGGCGGCTTTAGTATGCGCCTGTTGCTGCTACAGGGCCCTCCAGTTCCAGTCCCTTCCGCCTTTAAACACATTGGCGTTCATTTCCAAGCTCAGCATGCGCAGATTGGCTTCCGGGAAGCGTATAAACATATTGTAGAAAAAGCTTTCCACATCATCGGTTCTTTCAAGCTCTTCATCATTGGCAATTATATACTCCCGGGTAAAGTACACTGAGCTGAGGTCGAAGGGCATGCCGGGTTTCTGGTGCCCGGGGATAATGACCTCCGCACCCATTTTTTCAATGTCATCCAGGGCTTTAAGCCACAGTTTGCGTTCTTCTGCAGTTACTTCGCAGGTAAAGGGGTGCGACTGGTTAAAGAGGACATCACTGCCGTAGAGCGTTTTAATGGAAGGAATCCAAACCATAGTCTGGTTAATCATATCTCCCACAATATTGGGGATGATTTCCAAACGCTCGCCTTCCAGCTCCAGGTAATTCTGGTCAAGCACTTCAACCTTGCACTCTTTCCGGCAGACATTATGGGAACCGATTACACTCTCCCAGTGCTCAAGCTTGCCGAAGAACTGTTTGTTAACCAGTTCAGCAGTATCTTTGAGCGCAACGACTTTGGCATCGGGGAATTCTTCGGCAATGTGCCCGGTACCAAAGTAATGGTCGGGATGAGCATGTGTTATGAAGATATACTTCAGTTTTTTACCGGTCTCCAGGATTTCGGCAACAACACGGTGCGCATTAGAACGGGTCCACTGCGTATCGATCAAAATTGCATCGTTTTTGCCCATCACGATGACTGAAGCCACTGCAAAACCTGCTTCGTCACTAAAAAATACTTTTGTTGCCAGTTTGCCAGGGCCGTGTCCAACAAGTCTTACTTCCATTGAAAATCCCTCCATTTTTTGTTTTGTTATAATTATATCCGGCAGAACAGCCGGCAGCATTACTACCTGTATTTATTCTAACCCGGTACGTCTTTTCCCTTTATCAAAAATCTATATTTTTCATTTACGGTTAATCTCCGGCAAATGCATTTTGGCCAGTTTTTTCCCGGCATAACCGCTGTAAAGCATGACAGCCGGATTGTGCCCTGTAACCCTGTCTTTAACAATAAAAGTAGTAACAGGCGCCTCTGAATACTTCGCAAACAAAATATCATGGCCAATACACAGACCTACTGCAATGTTCAAATCTGTTTTTAAATCATTTAAGACCATGGCCTGCCCGACAGGGTTGCAGATGGCTTCATACACATGGCAGTTCACCTGGACAAACTGCAGTTCCTTCTTGTCAATTCCGGAGAATTTGCAACAGACAGCTTCGACGGCAAAAAAATCCTTCAGCATATCTCGCAACAATTTTGCTTCCCTTGTCAGCCCCACGCAGTGGGCGATACCAATCCGCCTGTAACCCATTTCCCGGCAGAAGGCAATGATTTCCTCGAGCCTTGTATATTCCAGGTAGTGTTCTCCTTCAATACGGGCAGCGACTTCGGCAATCTTATTAATTACGGGATCATCATATTCCCTGCGCGATAAAGGGACATACTTGCTTAAATCCTGCCCCCGCACACACTTTTCACCCCGGTAACAGGGACATGTTGTACAACCGGCACAGTTGACCAATATTGATTCCTCCCCTTTATCCGACCGCTTCTTCCGGCTGCCGGATGCTCGAGTTATTCCAGCCCTTCGTTGCATTCAATAAGAATCTTGGGGTATTTGCCGGTCATCTGGGCGGCATAGGCATCGGCCACCCGTTCAAGGGGATATACTTTACCGGTAAACGGCTTCAGGTCAAGGTGCGGCAGAACCTGCAGCGCCCTGGGGAAAGCATAAGGGGCGACATAGGTGCCGGTAATGGTGAGTTCGTTGTAATAGCAGTATTTAAAGAGGTTCAGGGGCATTTCAAAATCACCTGGATACATGGCTCCATAGAGAATGGTTCCGCCCTTTGCCGTAATTATTGGGATGTTGCCCACTGCCGAGGGAGCTCCGGATACTTCCAGAACCGCATCAAAACCAAGGCCGCCTGTAATACGCAGGGCTTCCTCCACCACATCCTGGTTAAACGGGTCAATAACATGCTCGGCGCCAAAGGATTTTGCCATTTCCCTTCTTTCGGCGATAGGCTCAATCATTGTCAGGGATGTGCCTCCATACATTTTAGCCAGCTGCAGCGCCAGCTGCCCAATGGGCCCGCCGCCGCTTACGGCTACCCGGGCACCCACCTTGTGAGCCATCTTATCCATCATGCGCACCGCAATGGCTGTGGGTTCCAAAAGACAGCCTTCCTTTAGGCTTATGCCGTCGGGCAGTTTATAAACCTGCGATTCATGCCAAACCACATATTCTGCCATTCCGGGCCTTTCGTATTCGGCCGTTTCCGTGCAAAACTGCTGCTGCCCGTTCTGGCAGTAGTAGCAGGTACCGCAGAAGCGCAGGAAATTGGCGGCAACTCTGTCCCCTACTTTAAGCCCCTTTTTTGTGGCTTTTTTACCCAATTCAGCGACAACACCGGAAACTTCATGTCCCAGGCCGATGGGTACTTCCTTGCCGAAGATACCTTCCGCCACATGCGGATCAGAGCCGCAGATGGCGCAGTAAGCCACTTTTATTTTTACATCTTCAGGGCCCACTTCCTGCTCGGGTAAATCCAGTATTTCCACCCTGCCTCTTTTTGCTTCGTCAGGATCGTTTAATCTGCCTATTTTTGTCACGGCAGCCGCTTTCATTTTTTGCGTTCCTCCTTTTTATATTCTCTGCGGATAACAGCATGAGAGCGTTGAGAGTGTTTTACCCGGTTAAAAACAAGTATAATCTTATAGGTCTTCAATAAGCAACCTTTATTCTCCTGCCGAGATAACTACTGCCGGCTGAAAAATGACAAAATGCGATAACAAAACCATCAAATCTTTGCGGCCGCATAATTTGTGGCTAAATTCACTTGCTCTAAAATCAGGAAGTGATATAATAGTTGCTGGTAAGTGTTTAGAATTTTTTAATATTCCAGGATAATCAGTATTGCCTGCAAAACCAGCCATACTCAGGGAATATTGATTTCCGTGATTTTATGTAATAATTAAGGAGGTCCCTGGCCAAATGACAAAACAAATAAAAACCATGGATGGGAACACGGCTGCTGCATATGTTTCCTATGCATTTACGGAAGTAGCGGCTATCTACCCCATCACTCCCTCATCACCCATGGCCGAACTGGTTGACGAATGGGCGGCCCACGGTAGAAAAAATATTTTTAATGAAACGGTGGATGTCGTGGAAATGCAGTCCGAAGCAGGAGCCGCAGGAGCGGTTCACGGTTCCCTGCAGGCCGGTGCACTGACATCGACATATACCGCTTCCCAGGGCTTGCTCTTGATGATTCCCAATATGTACAAGATAGCGGCGGAGCAACTACCGGGAGTCTTCCATGTCAGCGCAAGGGCGCTGGCAAGCCATGCCCTTTCCATTTTCGGCGATCACCAGGATGTTATGGCTGCAAGGCAAACCGGTTTTGCCCTCCTGGCATCCAACAGTGTACAGGAAGTTATGGACCTGGCGGGCGTAGCCCACCTCTCCGCCATTAAAGCACATTTGCCTTTCCTGCATTTCTTCGACGGCTTTCGGACATCCCACGAAATTCAAAAAATCGAGACTATTGATTATGACAGTTTCGCAAAACTTGTAGATTATGAAGCTTTGCAGAAATTCCGGGACAAATCGCTTAATCCTGAGCGCCCCGTTCAGAAAGGCACCGCCCAGAACCCCGATATCTATTTCCAATTCCGGGAAGCAGCCAACAGCTTTTACAATGATTTGCCTGATGTAGTGGCATATTACATGCAGGAAATTTCCAAGCTAACGGGACGGAGTTACAAGCCCTTTGATTATTACGGTGCTCCTGATGCAGAAAGAGTGATAGTAGCCATGGGTTCCGTAGTGGAAACCATTGAAGAAACGGTTGACTACCTCCTGGCTAAAGGGGAAAAAGTCGGCGTAATTAAGGTCAGGCTGTATCGTCCTTTCTCAGACAAATATTTCTTTGCTGTATTCCCTCAGACAGTAAAGAAAATAGCCGTTTTGGACAGAACCAAAGAAATAGGTGCCCTTGGTGAGCCGCTGTACCAGGACGTACGCACCTTATTCTATAATAAGGAAAATCCGCCCGTAATTGTCGGCGGCAGGTACGGCTTGGGTTCAAAGGATACCACCCCCTCCCAAATCTACGCCGTTTTTGAAAACCTGAAAAAAGAAGAACCGAAAAACGGCTTTACCATCGGCATCATAGATGATGTTACCCATACTTCCCTGGCAGAGAAGGTTAAAATCAATACTACCCCCGAGGGGACAATCAGCTGCAAATTCTGGGGCCTTGGTTCAGACGGCACGGTAGGCGCCAATAAAAACGCCATAAAAATTATCGGCGACAATACTGACCTGTACGCCCAGGGGTATTTCTCCTACGACAGTAAAAAATCAGGCGGGGTTACAATTTCTCACTTAAGGTTCGGCAAAAAAACCATTAAATCAACCTACCTTATTGAGGAAGCTGATTTTATATCCTGCTCCACTCAGGCCTATGTCCGTCAATATAACCTGCTTAAAGGCTTGAAAAAAGGCGGTACCTTCCTGCTCAATACCAGCTGGAGCGAAGAGGAGCTTGTAGTAAACCTGCCTGCTGAAATGAAAAACTATCTTGCCAAAAACGACATCAACTTCTATATTATTAATGCTTCGAAAATTGCCGAAGAAGTGGGCTTAGGCAGAAGAACAAATATGATTATGCAGGCGGCATTTTTCAAACTGGCCAATGTCATACCTATTGACGATGCAGTTAAGTACCTGAAAGATGCCATTAAGAACACATACGGCAGAAAAGGCGAAAATATAGTCAAGATGAATTACGATGCCGTAGACCGGGGAATGGATGCTCTGGTTAAAGTAAAGGTGCCTGCCGAATGGAAAGATATCCGCGATGAAGCTGCAGCTGCAAGCAATCATGAGCTGCCTGCATTCATCAAGGATATTCTGATACCCATGAACAGGCAGGAGGGAGACCGGCTGCCGGTTTCAGCCTTTAAGGACATGGCTGACGGCACATTCCCAAGCGGTACTGCAGCATACGAAAAAAGAGGCATTGCCCTGTATGTACCGGAGTGGCAGCCTGAAAACTGCATCCAGTGCAACCAGTGCGCTTTTATCTGTCCTCATGCAGCCATCAGGCCTTTCCTGCTTTCAGACGAAGAACGCAAAAAGGCGCCTGAATCCCTGCAGACCAAACCGGCTTCAGGCAAGCCGCTGGCCGGATATCACTACAGGATTCAGATTTCCCCGCTGGACTGCACAGGCTGCGGCAACTGCGCCGATATCTGCCCGGCGAAAAACAAAGCTCTGGTAATGAAGCCCCTTGAAACCCAGCAAAAAGAAGCCGCACATTGGGATTATATTACAGGCAACATCCCCTACAGGGATAACCTGCTGAAAAAGGATACAGTTAAAGGCAGCCAATTCTGCCAGCCGCTCCTCGAATTCTCGGGTGCCTGCGCCGGCTGCGGCGAAACACCATATGCCAAGGTCCTCACCCAGCTGTTCGGAGACAGAATGATGATTGCCAATGCTACCGGCTGTACCTCCATCTGGGGAGGCTCCGCACCGTCAATGCCGTACACGAAAAACGCAGTGGGCAAGGGGCCTGCCTGGGCCAACTCGCTCTTTGAGGACAATGCCGAATACGGCTTTGGCATGGCACTCGGTGTGAAAAAAATCAGAAACACCATTAAGAATTACCTGACAGAACTTGTGGCTGAAAAGAGTTCCCTTAAAGAAGCCGCCCAGGCATGGATTGACACCATGAACGACGGAGAAGCTTCCCGGGAAGCCTCGGAAAGATTGCTGGAAGCACTGGCAGCTTATCCTGCTGATGACCCGCGGCTTAAATTCATTCTGGACAATAAAGACCATCTGGTGAAAAAATCAGTGTGGGTTTTCGGCGGCGACGGCTGGGCCTATGATATCGGTTACGGCGGTCTGGACCATGTCCTGGCTTCCGGCGAAGACATAAATGTCTTTGTCTTTGACACAGAGGTATATTCCAATACGGGCGGCCAGTCTTCAAAGGCCACGCCAACGGCGGCAGTAGCCAAATTTGCTTCTTCCGGCAAAAAGGTCAAAAAGAAAGACCTGGGAGCCATTGCCATGACCTACGGCTATGTTTATGTGGCCCAGGTAGCAATGGGAGCGGATAAGAACCAGTTCTTAAAGGCAATCAAAGAAGCGGAAGCCTATAACGGCCCTTCACTGATAATTGCCTATGCACCTTGCATTAACCACGGCATCAAAGCAGGTATGGGCAAATCCCAGGCTCAACAAAAATTTGCCGTGGAAACGGGCTACTGGCACCTCTACCGCTACAATCCCATGCTGGCAAAGGAAGGCAAGAATCCCTTCATTCTGGATTCCAAGGAGCCAAGCAGGGATTTCAAGGAGTTCCTCAACAGTGAAGTGAGATATACCTCGCTCCAGGCAACCTTCCCGGAGATTGCCAAAGAACTTTTTGCCAAAACAGAAAGAGAAGCCAGGGAAAAATACGAAACCTACAAAAAGATGGCCGAAGGGAAATAAAATGCCTGGCAAAAAGGCAGGCCGGCAGCAAATTTGCTGCCGGCCTTTTTATGTGCGCCCGCATGACGCTCGTCTTAAAAGAGCAGAGCACTTAATTCCATGAAGACTAAAGCAAGGAGCTTTCAATTCAGCGACATGCCTGAGGTCCCCATGTTGGCACAAGCGCAGGTAACCATTGCTGCCCCGGTCAAGCCGAAATTCGCAGCCTAAAATAATCCAGCCTTCAGTATTCGCCTCTATCCCTGCAGGGCAAGAAAGGCCTTATGAAGTGCTTCGCCCTGATCATCGCTCATAATTAAAATAATCACATTGCCTATATTGTCAACAATAATGTTTTCCGGATCTACACCGACACAAACCCATTTCATCGGGTCGACATTATCTTTAATCTGCTTTTTAATATTCTCAATATCCGCCCCTTCCTTAACGCGCACCAGACACAATTCATAGGCCGACGGCATTATTAAGGGCTCGGAAGCAATGGCTTCCTGAAATTCTATTTCAGTACCCAAATGGTAACTGCAATTTTCCGTTGTTATCTCCTTTGTTTGCAAGCCCGTATCAATATACTCCCTGAAAGAATCATCCAGCTCGGCAGTTTCATATATTTTGGAGAGTATCTCCTCCAGACTGCCGTCAAGGTTGATGTCCGCCCCGCCGCCGTTTTTTACGTTTTCCTTCCTGCAGCCGGTCAGGCTGCCCAGACAAAAGGCAAGCACCAAAAATAAAACCAGTACTTTTTTCATATAAATTTCCCCCTCCGATTATGTTTCTCTCTTATCAAGACGGCAAATCTTGCGTGATTGTTCCCTCCTGCCTCTGACGACAGGCGCAAAAAATTATTTCTGCTCCTAAAATACTTGACAGCATTTGTGTATTAGTGTACTATAGTGTTAAGACACTGGTGCGCTATTTCCGGAGGTGAAAAAATGCACTTTGAAAGCAACCTGCCCATCTACCTGCAAATCATGAACATAATCAAAGACAGAATTGTTTCCGGGAAAATCAACGGAGGTGATAAACTGCCGTCAGTCAGGGATTTCGCCCAGGACCTTAAGGTAAACCCCAATACCGTGCAAAGGGCGTACCAGGAGCTTGAACGGGAAAACCTGGTGTTTACGCAAAGAGGCATGGGGACGTTTGTCAGCCGGGAAGTTGACGTCCTAAACAGCCTCAAAAAGAACCGCGCCCGGGAAATAACACAAAACTTTCTTAAACAGATGAAAAAAATAGGTTTCAAACCCGCTGAGATTCTGGAAATTGTCTCTGAGTGGATTGCGAAGGAGGAGGATAATTCATGAGCAACATTGTGGAAATTAAAGATTTAACTAAAAAGTATTACCTGACAACTGCTTTGGACAGTATCAGCCTGAATATCGAATCAGGTAGAATTGTCGGCATACTGGGCCCCAACGGCAGCGGAAAAACAACACTGATTAAAATCCTGACAGGCCTCTTGCGGCAAACAAAGGGAGAAGTGCGGATAGACGGGCATCCGGTAGGTGTTTATACAAAATCAATAGTTTCCTACCTGCCGGACAGGAATCATCTCTTTAAATGGATGAGGATAAAAGATGCCTGCAACCTGTTCAGCGATTTTTATGCCGATTTTGACCGGAAAAAGTTTGCAGAACTTCTCGACTTTATGGCCCTTGGCATTGATATGAAGGTTGACACCCTCTCCAAGGGGATGAAGGAAAAACTGGTTTTGGCGCTTGTACTCTCCCGGCAGGCAAAGCTTTATGTTCTGGATGAGCCCATAGCCGGAGTCGACCCGGTAGCCAGGGACCAGATTCTCGATGCCATCATTAACAACTACAACAGGGAAAGCTCCATGCTGATTACCACTCATTTGGTCAGGGACATGGAAAACATATTTGATGATGTCATGTTTTTAAAGGAAGGAAAAATAGTTTTATCAGGAAACGCGGAAGAACTGCGGGAAGAAAAGGGCAAAAATATTGACGAGATTTATAAGGAAGTTTTTTCAGGTTAAAGGAGGGCAATGTAAATGTTACGCTTTATGAAGTATGAAATCCGGGGAACATACAGGTATATTACCGGGGTTCTAATCCTGTCGCTGATACTTTTTACTGCTATCTATCACTATGTAAACAGGGGCAGCACCGGCTCCTTGGGAGGAAACCTTTTTGTCACCCTGTGCATACTTTTGCTTTTCGGCACAGCACTGGTCACATTCTTATATATTGTCGGCTCTTTTCGCAAAGAGCTGTACGAGGACACCGGCTACCTTACCTTTACACTGCCCCTGACGGGTTACCAAATCACAGCCTCCAAACTTCTTGTGGCTCTTTTGTGGTTTTTCGTGCTGGGGGTGGCCGTCACAGCTATTAATCTGGTGCTGATTTTTGCTTATCTGCCCCTGGAGATAAGCTTTGGCGAACTGCTTCGCCAAATTGCCGAAATGTTATCTTTCAAGCATATTTTTGTTTTTCTCCTAGATGCCGTTCTCAGCGGAGTTGGATTGCTGGCCCTGATATATTTTTCCATGGCCCTAAGCCGGGTTACCTTTCGCAACAGAAAAATCGGCGGGCTTTGGTTTGCTGTTTTCCTCATACTGGCTGTCATTTTAGGTTACGGCAGGTATAGAATAGCCGATCTGCTTCCTTACTCTCTTGATCTGGGCAATTTGAACGACGGAGCTATGACAACCGGCTATGCTACAAATAATTTTATATTTATGATTAAAGCATCCACTGTAAAAATCAATATTGCCGGCTTTGTTTTCAGCCTTTTAACGGCAGCCGCCCTGTTTTTGGGCACCGGCTACCTGGTGGAAATGAAAACAGACCTGTAAAACAGATTCAGGAATATCAGGACGGTATAATTCCCTTGTTTTAACAATTTAAGAACGGTGCGGTTCACTTTTGCGCAAAGAAGGCTGTTGCAATACAAACGAGCAGTTCATCCGCAACAGCCTTCTTTCTTTAGCCATTTACAGCCACCGGTTTTTCAGTATAGAGCGGTTACCTGCCTTATTCCTGCGGTCGGGCCAAGCTTTTGTCCTCCTCTTCCGGCACAAAAAAACCTTACAATTTATTACCAGGGAAAAAATGAAGGATTTTTTTATTGTTTTTCGAGAAATTACATCTTCAAATATAGCAGAATCAACAAATGCTGTACTGTTTTTTGCTCGCGTTTATTTCTGCTGCCATCCGTCCGGGCGCTGCCCGCTTGTCTCCGGTTAATAATCTTAAAATACTGTTATCCCCGCTTCGGGGTTATTTTATTTAATGAGGACTTTTTGTTATATCTGGCTAAGAAGGTTGTCGCTGGCAGAAAAACAACCGGATATCAGGGTTGCAAACAGCAAAACTGCTATACCTACTAAGAGTCACAGATACAGCAAAAAATGTTGTTAGGGGGCAAACAATGCTTACTTATATTGCACGCCGTTTGTTATGGGGAATAGTTGTCTTGATACTTGTATCATTAATTGTATTCTTTACAATACGACTGCTCCCCGGAGACCCGCTGCTCATCTATTTGGCCGATTCGGACAATCTCAGAAGCATGTCCCAGGAACAACTGGACGGGCTGCGGGCCCAGTATGGCCTGGACAAGCCAATTTTGCTGCAGTATGTATCCTGGATAGCAGATATTTTGCAGGGTGATTTGGGCAGATCCATACACTATAACGAAAATGTGGCAACCCTGATGCTGGAACGTCTGCCAATCACACTGCACTTGGGGCTTATTTCCATGGCAATAAGCCTGCCTCTGGGTGTCATCGCAGGTCTGATTGCAGCACTGCGCCGGGGCAGCTGGATTGACAATATTGTTGTAGTTGCAGCTTATATCGGCACTGCCGTTCCGGTGTTTTTATTTGGGTATATCTTAATTCTCATCTTCGGCCTGAAGCTTGAATGGCTGCCCATTGCAGGCTATACCTCACCCCTTGATGATTTTTGGCTAAGTACGAAAAAGTTGATAATGCCCGTCTTTTGCATGTCGCTTCCCGGCATTGCGGGGATGGCGCGTCAGATGCGCTCAAGTGTTTTAGAGGTGGCAAGCCAGGATTTTGTACGAACGGCCTGGTCAAAGGGCCTGACAGAAAAAGTGGTGGTTTTCAGGCATATGCTTAAGAACAGCCTCATCCCTATTGTAACCATAATGGGGATGAGTATCGGTGCCATTTTCGGCGGTTCTGTGCTGATTGAAAACGTCTTTGCCATACCCGGCATGGGCAGACTGCTGGTAAACAGTCTTTTTGGCCAGGATTATGTGATGATCCAGGCAAGCACTCTGATTACAGCTTGTATAATTGTTCTCTCCAATTTGCTTGTAGATATATCATATGGTTGGTTTGACCCGAGAATTCGCTATGAATAGGAGTGGGAATATGCCTGAAGCAGCAGTTACGAATGGCGAAAGCAGTCAAGCGCCTTATCAGAGAAACGAATGGGAACTTTTTTGCCGGGTTTTTTTCCAAAAGAAAATAGCCGTTCTGGCCCTGTTTATAATATGTTTAACCTTTATTGTCGCTATTTTCGCTCCGTGGATAGCACCTTACGATCCGAATGCACAGGATTTATCCAACTCCATGCAGCCGCCCAGCCGGCAGCATTTGCTGGGGACCGACAGGCTTGGCATGGATACCTTCAGCAGGATTGTCTGGGGTTCCAGAACGGCACTGATAGTAGGCTTTTCCACAACTCTGATTTCAGCCTTCATTGGGACGGTGCTCGGTCTCCTGGCCGGTTATTTCGGCGGCATAATCAATACTGTTATCATGCGCTTCATGGATGCCTTAATGGGTTTCCCCATGATTGTACTGGCTTTGCTGCTGGCAGGCGTACTCGGACCCGGCATGCAAAATATCATTATTGCCCTGACTGTTGCTTCCGTACCGGGATATGTCAGGATAATGTGCAGCATGACTCTTTCCGTTAAAGAGAATGATTATATCCTGGCGCAGCGGTCAATAGGTTCAAGCAGCGCCCGCACACTTTTCCTGCACATCCTCCCCAATGCCGTGCAGCCCATGATAGTAATGATTACTTCCGGTCTTGGCGGTGTTATTCTGGGAGAATCAGGGTTGAGTTTTCTTGGTGTCGGAATTACTCCGCCCGATATCGCCTGGGGCAGCATGGTTGCCGACGGCTTTAAATACCTGAAAACCAATCCCATACTGTCTTTGGCGCCGGGGCTTGCCATTTTGTTGATTGTACTTTCCTTCAACATCCTTGGCGACAGCCTGCGGGACGCCCTGGATCCCAAGCTGAGAGGCGTTCTTTAGGTCTAATTACAGTCCAAAGCAAGACAATCAAGACAAGTTTATTAAAGGGGGTGACCTGCAAAGCAAGGTGCTGTTAAGAAACAAGAAGGGTCAGACCGGGTTCCAGGAATGCTGAAAAGAAATACAGCGTTGTAACTAATCTTACCCGAAACAGAAAGAGAGGAAGAAGGAATTGCTGAAAAAACTGGCATTAAAAATCGGCTGTGTAATCTTGGTATTGCTCATGCTAATGGCAGTAGGCTGCGGCGGAAAAAATAACAACAATAACAATGAGGGGAAAGGGCCGGACGGGCAAAACCAGGGTGAGCCGCAAAGAGGCGGTACACTGAAAATGATTGGCAACGTTTCCGCGCTGAGTCTCGGCCATCCCACCGAAGGCGACTATTCTTCAGTTTTCCCGGCCGTAGAACCACTGCTTGCCGTTTCAG
This sequence comes from Firmicutes bacterium UBA3936, assembly GCA_002385745.1. Taxonomy (GTDB): domain Bacteria; phylum Bacillota; class Dethiobacteria; order Dethiobacterales; family Dethiobacteraceae; genus DTU027. Next base: position 48,059 of record DGEC01000108.1, on the reverse strand, counting down.
ACGACCGGAAACTTGAGGGTGTGCTGGCAGAAGACTGGGAAGAGGACCCGGATGGGAAAACCATCACCTTTTATTTGCGAAAAGGCGTCAAATTCCATGACGGCTCCGACTTGACAGCTGATGTGGTAAAGTGGAATTTTGAGATTACGGCAGAGCGTTTCCGTCTCAGATACGCCGATTTTATAGAAAAAATAGAATGCAAAGATGACCATACCGTTGTCATTCACATTAACAACTGGCATAACCAGATTATTGAAGAATGGGGCATTAAGCAAATATTCTCCAAGCAGGCCTGGGAAGCACATGAGGAAGAATGGTTCAACTCCAATGTTGTCGGTACAGGGCCGTTTAGACTGGAAGAATTTAAGAGGGACAACCACATTTACTGGGTAAGAAATGATGACTACTGGCAGGAAGGCTACCCTTATCTTGACCGCATTGAGATTTATTCTGTTCCCGAGCCCACCACAGCTTCCGCCATGCTGGAAGCAGGCGAAGTGCATGCCTGGGCACTGGCAGATGCCCAGTATTCCCGTGAACTGGTTGACAAGGGCTTTGTACGCAACGAAGGCTGGGCAGGGCTGCAAACAGTTTTGTTGTTTAACAATGCGGAAGGTGAGCTTTTCTCCGACAAAAGACTGCGGGAAGCCGTGGAATATGCAATTGACAAAGAGGCCATCTCCCAAACCCTTGGCTACGGCTTCACTGAACCCCTTTATTCTGTAGCCCCTCCCACTGACTGGGGCGGACAGTATAAGTGGCGGGAGTATAACCCGGAAAAAGCCAAAGAACTTATTAAAGAGGCCGGTTATGACGGCGAGGAAATCTTCCTGATGGCTCAAAGCGCAGGCGGCAGAAATGATATGGCCGAAGCCATCACCAACTATCTAAAGGCAGTCGGGTTCAATGTCACACTGGATCTGGCCGATGTCGGACGCCATGTCCAGTCCCTTTGGAACGACGGCTGGAAACATCTTGCCTTGAGCATTTCCGGACAGGATACAAATTATCTGACTTCAATCCAGCGCTGGTGGGGCCATGACGGTTCTCTTTCCATCAGCTTTATCAGGCCTGATGAATTAATCCGGATGTCCAAAGATTCCCTCCTGGCCAGAACCGACGCTGAGAAAAAGGAATGGGCGGAAAAGATCGTAAAGTATATAGGAGACGAGGCTCTGGTCATACCGCTCGTTAACTCCCCCAGCGGCTTCCTTCATGACGGTACCGTTCATACCAGCTATCCAAACCAGGGATTTACCCGCTGGAAAATGCATGATATGTGGATTGAGCAGAACTGAACGAACAGCCCAAGAGTCAGGTGTTCCGGACCTGAATCATGATAACAAAAGCGGCGCTTCCTAATAAAAAGAAGCGCCGCTTCATTTTTAATTCCCTTTCAGCAGCGGCCAGTAATACTCAATTAATACGGCCAGTATGCTTGGCAGGGCGATAAGCAGCATAAGCAGTGCATACCGGAGGTTTTTTCCCCGCTCCAACCGCCGTTTTGCTGCAGCTTCTGCCGTTTCCCCTTCTTCAATTACGGCATACTTGTCCTCATTCACGGCATACTTGTCTTCATTTTTCTCTTCGGCCGGATTTTTGCTGTCTTTGCTAAATTCTTGTATCTTCCCTGACACATCCGTAGGATTGGCAATGGATAAGGGCGTTATTCTTCTCTTCTCCCTGCGGGGTTTCAATGCGACCACGTAAAAAAACAACGCCGCCACCAGGGCAAAGAAGTACACATAATCACATATTTTTCGAAATACCATGACATTCTTCGTCAACAGGCCTGCCACTACGGCAAAAGCGGCAGCGGCACAGCCCAAAAGCAAAGCATTGCGAGCTTTCAAAATGCAGCATTCCTTCCCGGTCTGTTATTAAGATCCAGTCCTGTCATTTTACTGAATACAATTTGAAGCAGTACAATGCAAACTGTCAGCCATTATAAAGGCCAAAAGCTTTTTTGACTTCCTGGACAAAAATTATACCTTTCCCCGGCTCATCTATTTTTAAGCCATGTCTTACGGAATTCACTATATCCTCAGTCTTTTCTTTTTCCGTAATTATTATAACTATTTCTTTTTCCGGCTCAATATCAATATTAAAAACCTTGCTGGTTTCATGGATGCCGGAACCCCGGGCGTTAATAATTGTCCCGCCTGTAGACCCCGCCTTTGTTGCTTCATCTATTACACTTTCTCCCTTTCCCTTGTCAACAACCACAGTTATAATGTCATACATTGGATTATCCACATCCTTCCCTTGCACGGATCCGCCGCCGTCACGGTGTGTTGAGCTCCGCGCGCCGATTATTTGACAGACAGCTGTAGTAAAGGCTATACCATGGTTCGGCTTTTCAAAGGCAAAAACATTGTTTAATTCAGTCAAAACACGCTCGGCCGTCTTTTCCTCCGCAACCATGAGTATAATTTCTTTTCTTATTTCATTGAGGCCGATAAAATCCAAAATGCGGTTTTTAACCGTGCCCCTGCCCAAACAGACAGTACCGCCGGGCATCCCAAGCTTTCTTGCCTTTTGCATAATTTTACTTCCCATGCCGAAATCAACAATAATTGCTACAAGCTCAAAAGCTGTTTTCCCGGCATTATCATTCATCATTGCTTTCTGCTCCTTCTTTTTTAGATTTTATCTTATAAATAAAACCTAAAATTTGCAGGGCTATCAAAGGGGCCATGGCCACCATGGCTATCATGCCGAAGCCGTCAGTCAGAACATCGGCGCCTTCCATGGCTGCGGCCACTCCATTGGCAAAGGCCAGGATAAATGTTGCCGTCATAGGGCCCGACGCCACTCCGCCCGCGTCAAAGGCTATCCCTACAAATAAATTGGGTGTTATGCAAGTCATGATCATGGCAATTATATACCCGGGCAGCAAATAATGCCAAAGCTGGATGCCCGGGATCATGATGCGCAGCATGGACAGGGCAACTGCGCAGGCAACCCCGATTGAAAGAAAAATCAATACCATGCTTTTTTTAATATAACCGCTTGTCACTTCCTCAATCTGGTGCATCAGCACGTAAACTGCCGGTTCCGCAAGGACTGTTAAAAGGCCCAGGGCAAATCCCATTAAGACCACATATCCTTTATTGCCAATGGCTACTATTTCCCGGCCAAAAACCCGCCCCACATCCAGGAAGCCGGCATTTACCCCTGTCAGGAACAAAAGCAGACCCAGAAAAGCAAAGACAAGGCCGAATATAATTCTGCGCAAAGCTCTGCCGGACAGCTTAAATGAAATTTTTTGAAAGAGAAAGAATACGACTAAAATTGGCAGCAAGGCCAAAGATACTTCACCGGCAATTACAGGCAGCTGCTGCAGGAAGGGGGAAAGCACCGTTCCCGCCACCGCCTCTGCCGCCGGCAGGCTGCCAGACAGCCGGCCCGTATTTGTCAGGACGCCTGTTGCCAGCACCGCCATAATGGCACCTGCCGAAGCCAGCCCGACAAGTCCGAAACTGTCTTCTTCGGAAGACTTGATGTCTTTCTTGAGGACGGATATGCCCGCTGCCAGGGCCAAAATAAAGGGAACGGTCAGGGCCCCCGTTGTCGCCCCGGAAGCGTCAAAGGCAACAGCCAAAAATTCAGGCGTAGAAAACAGCGCCAAAAGCAGGATAATACCGTAAGTAATGGCAAGCGATTTATGTAGAGGATAGTTATAGAGAACTCTTAGAAAACCGAAGGCTATCAGCAGGCCGACTCCGGCTGAGACCACTACCAACAGCAGGTTTTTGCCTATTTTCCCGGCAGAGATATAGTCAACCTGCCCGGCCAGGATGTGCAAATCCGGCTCGGCAATGCAGATAAAAAAACCTAGCAGCAGTCCGGCAACAACCACTATCCAGATCTTATTTGATTTGGCAATTGTTTTCCCCATAGACTGCCCGATGGGGGTAATAGACAAGTCCACACCCAATAAAAATACGGACAAACCGATAATAATGGAAAATGCCCCTAAAAGAAATCTCTTGAATGAAAGCGGTTCAAGCGGTGTGACGGTAAAATGAAAAATAATAACAAGAATTGTAATGGGCAGGACTGCACCCAATACTTCCTTTAGTTTAGCTTTTAGGACTGACAAATATCATTCATTCCCCTCTTCCCAAATGAATGTGGCTGATTTATCTAGTTTTTTTCTTAGGTTATATTTTAGCACAGATAACATCTTACCGCTAGAGTTATTAATTGTCCGGACAAACAAAAAAACCGCCGGCAGGGCCGGCGGTTGGGCGGCATCGTTTTACGGGTGTTGTTTGTTTAGACGCTTAAACGCCCATGTTGAGGCGGCAAACCAGGAAAGGTAAATGAGAAACGGAATAAAGATCTTGCTGTAATGCCAGGTAAAGATATTCAGGTTAGCCAAAACATTGGAGAACATTACAGATGCAGCCGCCGCTGTCAACACATATATTACCATCCAGATTAAATCATCCGGCAGAAAATAAAAAAACATTAAAAACCAGATCGTCCAGGCAATGGGCGGGAAAAAAGGAATGCCAAGCAGTCCGAAAGGCCCGTAGTTTATATATTCCCCTGCTTTGATTATCTGTTTGATAAAAAAAATCACTAAAGCGTCGGCAACTCCGCCAAAAGTTACCGCATAAACAAAAAGCCTTTTAACCGCATCCCTCGGCACCAGGGCAAACAGCACTACTGCCATTATGGCAGTATATATGAAATACAGGCAATATGCCGGCATAATTTTCACTCCCTGCGGCAGTTTTTGCAGAACTATTGTTATATTATAACCGGCCATTGAATCTGTCATTCCCCGCGAAAAAGCGTTTCGCTGTTATTTAAGATAATTGTGCTGTATAAAAAAAGTACATCCTGTAAACCGAAATCCACAAGTTCGCCCAGTTTTGACGCCGCCATGTAACGCAGGTCAATGAGGGTGATTTTTTTGTATTCAGGTATGAGGAGCGGTGCCAGGCTGCTGCCGAAAGAATCTCTGAAAATAATTAATTCCCTGTCCGTCAGGGCACAAGGGTTTTCGATCCTGACCAGCGCCGTGGGACCGGAGAGAAAAAGGTCATAGGAGTCCATACCGCCAAACTTTTCCGTGTCATATACAGTTTGCGGGTAGTCGCCGCCAAAATGGCTGACAGTAGCCTGCTCTATGGTTTCATTGGTCAGATAAACAAGTTTTTCAGGCGGGTGCGGCAGAGCATACTGGCCATAATAGGCGCCATAAAAGGGGTACGTCACTCTTTGCCGGTATTCAACGGCCAAAAAGTCCCGGCTGAAACCCATTTCCCGGGAAATCCTCTCCACAACAGGCCCCAGGCATTCCTGGCGCCAGTGCAAGTCAGTGCGGTAATAATTGTCAAGGGAAAGACAGTCAAAAAGACTGATGTAGTACATCCGCTGCATGTTATTAACCATAATTTCCTCCAACCGTCCATAGTCAAGGGCAAGATAACCGTGTTTTTGGGCGGCGTAATAATTTTTGTCGGGAATAATGGCATAAAAAACTCTCATGCCCTGCAGGTAAGCATCATAAAGATCATTGAATTTCCTTGCAGCCCTGAGAACGGAGGACTCCGAGAGAGGATATTCAGTCTCAAAAATATGGTCGTTAATTTTATAATAGCCGTTGATATCCTTCTGCCGGAAAATTTTAAAACCAATCAGGCTCTTTAGTGTCCTGAAAGCTTCCCTGAAAACAAACTGATCGGCAGCATACTTTTCAAGCCCTGCAAACCAATCACCGTTCAGCAGGGCTTTAAACGAAAAGGGCGGCAGTTGCGAGAGCGCCCTTCTTTCACTTAAAGAAAACTCCCTGGACGGGCTGAAAAGATTACTCAGAAAAAATCCAAAAACAATAACAAAGAACAAGACTACAACAGCTGCATTTTTGCTCCTTTCCATACCCGGGCCTCCTAAAAACGAAAGTACAAAAAGGGATTAAATGAACCGTCAACCAGGTATGCAGTCACTGCCAGCAGCAGGGCTGCAAGGCAGAAGGGTTCCGCAGTCAAAAGCAGCCTTCCGCCCAATTTTGTGCCGCTTAGCGACGCCGTCAACCGGGTAAACAAAGGGGTGGCTCCCATGAGAGCCATAAGCAGTAAAATGGCGTAACTGCGCAGATAGTAGGCAGTAGCCGCATCAGTAAACGGTATCCCGGAAAGCCCGAACATAGCTGCAATGGAGGAGAGACCTTCTTTAACCCCGGAAGCATTAAACATTACAAAGCTTAGCACAACACAAAAAATTACGTAAAAATGCGCTAAAAAAGATGGTGTTCTTTGCAGCAGCTTAAGTAAAAACTGTTTTTCCAGGATAAGCAAAAAGGCAAAAAACAGCCCCCAGACAATGAAGTTCCAGTAGGCACCGTGCCAGAAGCCGGTTAAAAACCAGACAATTATTATATTACCGAAAAAACGCCTTTTCGGTACGCGGCTGCCGCCCAGGGGAATATAAACATAATCCCTGAACCAGGAGCCGAGGGAAATGTGCCACCGGCGCCAGAACTCGGTAATACTTCTTGCAATATAGGGGTAAATAAAGTTTTCCGGAAAATGAAAGCCAAATATTCTGCCCAGCCCAATTGCCATGTCGCTGTAAGCGGAAAAATCATAGTAGATCTGCAGGGAAAAGCTTATTGCGTAGAGCCAGTAGAAGAGAACTGTTTTTTCGGCAGCAGCATTAAAGACGCTGCCCAGTTCGCCAAGGACATTGGCAATGAGAACTTTTTTTGCCAGACCGATAATAAAACGCCTGCTCCCATAAGCCAGGCCGTCAAGGGAATACCGGCGGCTGTCCAAGGCGGCGGCTACCGCCGTATAACGGACAATGGGCCCCGCAACCAGCTGCGGAAAAAAAGAAACATAAAGGGCAAAATTAAGCAAACTTTTTTGTGCCTGCGCTTTCCCCCGGTAGACATCAATGGTGTAGCTTAAGATCTGGAAAGTATAAAAACTGATTCCCAGAGGCTGAACCGGCCGGATAACCCCCAGGTCCGCCCGCAACAAGGCATTGAAATTGGCGGTGAAAAATGCGGCATATTTAAAAAAAGCAAGCAGACCGACGCTTATCGCAACGGAAGAAAGGAAAAACAAACATCCGCATCTGCCGCCCCTGTATTTGTCAATGGCCAGGCCATGCAGATAGCCGGAGAATATGGCAAAAATCATGATTACAATATAATAAGGCTCTCCGTAATAATAAAAGAAGAGACTTCCGGCAAGGAGAACAAAGTTTTTCCACCTTGCCGGCACAAGAAAAAAGATACCCAGAAGGGGCGGCAAAAAAAAATATAAAAAAAATAAACTTGCAAAGACCATCTCCGTCCTCCTCCCCATTAACAGACGACAGAGAGAAGTTTATGTTCCCGCAGCTGTTATTCACAGTTGCCTGCCGGCAGACGCCATGCCGGCAAACCTGCCAAAGTTGCGCTGCCGGAAAAATAAAATCCGGAGCATCGGCTCCGGATCATGTAATGGTTACGCTTAATTGGGTACAATAATCTTCTTCCCGTTAACGGTTTCAATAGTTACATCAATGCCGTAAATATTTTTGATGTTTTGTTCAGTGATTACCTCATGCCCGCCGCAAGCGTAAACCAGGCCGTCCTTAAGGAAAACAAACCTGTCACAGTAGCGTACGGCAAGGTTGATATCATGGATAACCACTATAACAAGAATGTTGTCGCTGACTGCAATATCTTTTATAATGCGCATAACTTCATACTGATTATAAATATCGAGACTGCTGGTAGGCTCATCCAGGAGAAGAACTGCCGGTTCCTGCGCCAGCGCCCGGGCCAGCATTACTTTCTGCAGCTCTCCGCCCGAAAGTTCATCTACATAGCGCATGGAAAACCGGCTGAGCTCCAAACGTTCAATTGCTCTTTGCGCTACTTCAATGTCATGTTTGCCGGGATTAAGTTTAATATATGGCTTCCTGCCGAGTAAAACAGTATCAAACACCGTCAAACGCCCGCCTTCACTGTGCTGTTCCACATAAGCCATCCGCCGGGCGATATTTTTACCGTTTAAAGATTTTACATCGTCTCCATCCAGGTACACCGTACCTGTCTTTGGCCTTAAAATCCTGTTTAAACATTTGAGCAGTGTACTTTTCCCCGCGCCGTTATTGCCCAGAATGGCATAACAGCTGCCTTCAAGGGCTGAAAATGTAATATTGTTTAAGATGCTTCTGCTGTTGTCATAGGAAAAGGCAATGCTTTCTACAGCCATCATTTGTGCGACACCCCCCTGAATAATAGATAAAGAAATAAAGGCGCTCCCAGAAAAGAGGTAATGGCACCAATGGGAAGGATAACCGGTGCCGTGGCCATTCTTGCTACGATATCACTTGCAAGCAGCATTAAGGCACCGGCCAGTGACGAGGCAGGAAGTAAATAGCGGTAATCATTGCCGATTACTTTTCGCATAACATGGGGAGCAATCAAACCGATAAAATTGATAATACCGACAAAGGAGACAATTACTGCCGCAGTAAATGAACAGACAATCATACTAAACAAGCGCAAAAAATCAACATTTACCCCTAAGCCTGCCGCCGAGTGCTCGCCGCTTTCCAGGGCATTGTAGTTCCAGCGGTTATAAAGAAAATAGACAAAGGCCAGGGCAGCCACAACTGCAATAATGGCAATTTCTCTCCAGGAAGTACGGCCCAATTCGCCAAAGGTCCAAAATACAACGGCCGCGATCTTTACATCATCGGCAAAGTACTGTAAAAGTGTTGTTCCGCCGGAAAAAAGCGCGCTCAGCGCCACACCTGAAAGAACCATGGCCTCGGGTGTAACTCTGCGGAAGCGGGAAAGCCCAAGGACAACTAAAGTTGAGAGCATGGAACCTGTAAAGGCGCAAATTGAGATTAGATAAGGATTAATTATTGTTATGGCTTCTGCCGTCTGGCTTTGCAGGCCGGCACCCAGGCAGATGATGGCAACTGAGGCGCCAAAGGCCGCTCCCTGGGAAACGCCAAGGGTTGATGATGAAGCAAGCGGATTCCGCAGCACATTCTGCATGACGCACCCGACAGCCGCAAGCCCGATGCCGCCTGCGACTGCTGTAACAACCCGCGGCAGGCGCAAATTCCATACTACTGTATTGGACTGCAGGGTTCCCTTGCCAAACAGGGCCAATATTGTTTCAGTCATTGACAGCCCCGATGATCCGAGACTCACAGCGACCAGCATCATCAGCAGTGTAGCACCGGCAAGCAAAATGATAATTATGACTTTTGAGCGGATGTATTTTTTATAAGTCCGTATTGCTTCATTGCTGCCCATGATCAATTACTCTACTTTCCGATAGTAAGCGGGCCAAAGCCGATACCTGCCTCGGCAAGCTGCCTGTAAAAGGGCCGGCCAAGCATTACCTGAAAAATCTCATCCGCCTTTGCTGCAAAATCAATATCAGCAAATTGCTCGGGATAAATGATTTTGCCTGCATAGTAGGCATCGGCAATGGCTATTTCTATATTGGTCGAATTATAATTATAAGAAACCTGGGAATATACGCGGCCTTCCTTTATTGCCTTAAGTCCGTCATAGTAGCTCTTTCTTTTCTTGTAATCATCATTAATAAGATCCATGTTTGTGGGATTTAAAAAGATAATATCCGGCTGCCAAGTTAAAACCTTTTCCAGGTCGATCTGCACAACGCCGCTGTAACCCGTTTCGTCAACCACATTTTTGGCGTTAATTGCCGTAAACGGCGGGTAATGGCCGTAAGTTCCCTCAAAGCCGAGTGGGCCTTTATAGCTGACACCACCTACATAGACAGCCGGCTTATCTGCATCGGCAACATCCTTGGCCCGGTTATGCAAATCCTCCTGCCATTCCTTGAGCTGTCTTACAAGCTTTGCGCAATGCTCCTCCTTCCCCATAATATCACCAATTAGGATCAAAGCATCATATACACTGTCGGCAAAAATTCCTTCATAGGCCAAGCATACCACAGGAATATTTGTCTTCTCCTGCAGTTTATCGGCAGTATTTTTGTCTTTATTGGCAAAAATTACATCGGGCGAAAGCAAAATCAGCTCTTCTTCGTAGGAAATATCCTTGCTGCCCCCTGCACCCACAGACGGAAGTTTGGCAAATAATTCGTCATTGACAACGGAATAGGGCATATTTACATCATTAGTTTTATCCATCTCAGTAACACCGGCAATTTTATCTGCACAGCCCGCGTAGGTAAGAATTCTGGCCGTACTGCCGGCAACGGCAACTCTTTCGATTTTGGCCGGTATTTCGACCTGCCGTCCAAGCATATCGGTGATAACCCTGACATCCTGGGCACCTTCTGTCTCGGAACCGGACAAAGCACCGGCGGAGCATCCCGCCATAGCAAAACATACCAGGGAGACTGCGGCAAACAGCATCATCAAACGCTTCATTTAAACCGTCCTTTCCTTTTTGTTTGCCTGCTTCCCCTGCAGGCGGGCTCATCAACAACCACGGTCATACGGTTTAAAACAGTCAAGGCAAACCGTTTTCCCGTCCTGCAGGCGCATCTTGTGTTCAGGAGCTCCCTCATTGCAGATCTCGCAGGTCAGCGATTTAAACAGCCGCGCTTTTTCAGGCAAGGCAAACTGCGGAATACTAAAAGAAAACAAGTCCTCAACATCTGATTCAAGCAGCTTTTTCTTCCACTCCTCCCTTCCCATACCGGCATCCCTTTGCGCTTTTAAATATACCCTGATTTTCTCACCTGTCCTGCGGTTAAAGAAGGAAAAGGCCTGTTTTCCCGTTCCACGATATATTAAGTTGCCTTTACCGATAGAACAGCCTAAAATTGCCTGAACTGCATCAACGCCACAGGCATCGTTTTCTGTCACACAGACAATCTCCTCATCCTCTGCCCTGCCAACCCCAAGCTTTTTAACAGCTACTTCACAGGCCTTAAAGCCAATGGCGAGGCCGGGGCACTCATGTCCATGAAAAGCAACGGCTTTTTGCCACAGTTCTTTATTCATAATTTTCCTCCTTTACTTGCAAGAAAAACGCTTCGCTCTTTTCTCAACGGAACACCTTTCCTGTTCTTTAGGGGTTGCCGCCCCTTCGACGGACCTGCAGTTCCGGTCCTGACTTCCAATCCGATGAAAAAAACAGAAGACTCACATAGAGCCTTCTGTCTCTACCTGTAGATACAAGCTACAGTATGCTTTCCTGATATATTTACCTGGCAACAAAGGGATAATACCGTAATGGCAGCATATTTCATATATGCTGAACGTTCTTCCTATCTTAAATATAAAATAAACCGGCCTGACTGTCAAGGGTGGCACGGGATTTTATTTTCCATGCCACCCTTGCTTTAATGTCGTTCCAGTGCACATGTCAGCAAACCGCACCGCTATCGGATTGTGACCTTTCTTCCCACAGTTTGTCGGCAACGGGCGCCCAGTTTTTTGCCGCCTCACAGGTCTTGCCGCACAGCACATCAACATCTTCAGGAGCTTCCATATCCGTGGATCTTGCTCCGGAAGCCTTAACTATGGCGGCCAGCTTCTCAGGATTATCGAGGAGCGGGCAGGGCCGCAGGTGGTTCTCATTAAAAGGCTGGTTTTTCTGGTACTCTTTAAAAAGCGGCGACTGCAAAGCTTCGAGCAAAGATACATCATGGATATTGACATTGGCATAATGAATAAAGGCACAGGGCTCCACATCGCCGGCCGCATTAATGTGTATATAATTCCTGCCGCCGGCTATGCAGCCTTGAGTAAACTCACCGTCATTCCAGAAGTCCATGGCAAAGATTGGCTTTTCAGCCCGAATTTCGCGGATGCGCCTGTACATATGTGCCCGCTGTTCAGGTGTAGCAATTAAATCCGGACGGGCATCCTTGCCGACGGGCATATAGGTGAAGTTCCAGGAAAACAGGCAGCCGCGGTCAATCATGTCGTCAACAAACTCATCCGAGGCAACACTTTCCGTGTTGTAGCGGTGGTAGCAGGTGGAATAACCGAAAAGCAGCTTGTGCTTGCGCATGAGTTCCATGGCAGCAATGACTTTTTTGTATGTTCCCTTGCCGCGGCGCATGTCTGTCGCTTCCTCATCTCCCTCAATGGAAAAAGCCAAAGCGAAGTTGCCGACACGCAAAAGATCCTGGCAGAATTTTTCGTCCACAAGTGTTCCGTTGGTAAAGGCAAAGAAGTAGCAGTCTTGATGGGCTTCACAGAGGCGAATCAGGTCATCCTTGCGAACCAAAGGCTCTCCGCCGGAAAAAATATAAAAATAAATTCCCAGTTCCTTACCCTGCCGGCAGATGGAGTCCAGGGTTTCGTAGGAAAGGTTGTGCTTGCCGCCGTATTGTGCAGCCCAACAGCCTGTACATTTGAGGTTGCAGGCGCTGGTAGGGTCCATGAGGATCGTCCAGGGAATGTTGACGCCATACTTTTCTTTATTGGCACGGGCTCTGGTCAAACCTTCAATGTTGGCGTAGATAAGAAAGTTTACCGCAAACTTTTGTATCAGCTTAAGGTCAACATTTTCAAACAAATTTACAGTAAGCCTGTGCCAGTTGCTGTTTTCGTTCAGAAGCACGTCACGTAAGGCCCGGATTTCATTGGTACGTATTTTCTTGCGGTCAAGCTTCTCTGCCAGGTCGAACATTTTTGGCAATTTCTCCATGGGATTATGGGACATGTAACGCAGCAACATCTCAAGTACTGTCTTTTGGAGACCTCTCATTTTCTCCCTCCTGGTTTCTTGATTTTTCTGTAGCAGTAATTGACCATTCGGTCAAATCAGCCGAAAAATTTTTAGCTTGCTACATAATTATATTTTTTTGCAGCTGTTTATTCTGCAATAATATGTCCCGTCCACAAACAAGTGATGCTGTAAGCATCTGCAGTGAATTCAGAAAAGCATGGCGTAGTTTTTTTGCATTTAAAGCACTTATTTTTTCCAGGTCGTCATAGTAAGCGGCAAAAGTAAACAAGGGAACAGTGGAAAAGAAGAATTTAAAAATTGTCATTTCATCAGAATAATTAAAGTCCTTGCCGTTTGCGAAATTTTTGCCAACCAGGCTTTCAGAATCTTCGTGTCCAAAATTCATTAAGCGCAACATCTCCCTGTGGTATCTGCCGCTGCTAAGCGATTCCAAAAGAAAGATGCGGATTATTCTTCTGTTTTCCAGCACATAATCAAGTACCTGGCGATAATATTTGCCGGCTTTGCGCGAAAAACAGTCAACTGCTTCGTCATCGGTAAAACGGAGCCTGTCCGGCAGAACATCAAGCCGTCCTTCCTTGATCAGACCGTCAATGCTGGCATGGATAAAATCAATGGCAGCTGAATTTATATTTTTGCTCAGGGAGGAGACAAGGCAGTCCAATACATCTTTTTTACTTTTAAAATAGTAGTATATCAAGGCCTTGGTAACTTTGGCTTCCTTGGCAATTTCATTGACACTGGTAGCAGAAAAACCCTTCCGGGAAAAAAGCTTTGTTGCTGCATTAATAATTCTGTCTTTTGCCTTATGATTATCTTTATTCTTCAAAATTAGCCTCCAATTACTGACCATTCGTTCAATTGCTTAATTTTATTATACTCTTTTTTCTCTTTTTGGCAAGGACAAACTACCAATAAATACCTCTTTTATATAGCGGGCAGCTTTAATTCGCGGACAATTTGCTTTTTCCGTTTTCCGGTTTCCGTATACAGTTTGCTTCCGTCTGCACTGCCACTATTCTTGCAGCGCCATACAGTTCCCGGAGCCGCGGTTTTTCTATTTTACCGGTTGGATTGCGGGGTATATTGTCAAATATAACCCGGCGCGGCCTTTTATAGCGAGGCAGCCTACGGCAAAACATGTGGATTTCCTCCTCTGTACAAGCAAATCCCTCTTTCAGTTCGATAATTGCCGCGGCAATTTCACCCAAACGCTTGTCAGGCAGGCCTATAACTGCCGCATCCTTGATTGCTTCATGAGTTCTGAGATAGTTTTCAATCTGAACGGGATAAATATTTTCTCCGCCGCTGATTATTACATCTTTTTTCCGGTCCACAAGGAAAATAAATCCATCCTTGTCCTGCTTGGCCATGTCTCCTGTAAAGAGCCAGCCGTCCCGGATAACAGCGGAAGTGGCGGCAGGATCCTTATAATAGCACTTCATAACCGCCGGGCCTTTGACTGCCAGTTCACCGATTTGCCCGGGCTTCACAGGATTTCCCTTATCATCAACTATTCTGGCCTCCCAGCCATGGCCGGGCAGGCCGATAGCCCCTACCTTATGAATATTGTCAACACCCAAATGAACACAGCCGGGGCCCGTTGCTTCGCTGAGCCCGTAATTTGTATCATAAAGATGGTTGGGGAAATGCTTTTTCCAGCGGCGAATCAGGCTGGGCGGGACTGGCTGGGCTCCGATGTGCATCAGGCGCCACTGGGAAAGCTCATAATCTTCCAGCCGCACAGCACCGCTTTCAATGGCATCAAGGATATCCTGCGCCCAGGGAACCAAAAGCCAGACAATGGTAATCTTTTCCTCAGAAACCGTTTTTAAAATCCATTCGGGTTTGACACCCCGCAGCAAAACCGCTTTGCTTCCTGCCAGCAGGCTGCCAAACCAGTGCATCTTGGCGCCGGTATGATACAGCGGCGGTATGCACAAAAAGTTGTCGTTTCTGGTTTGCCCGTGGTGCTTCTGTTCGGTATAGCAGGCAGCAAGCAGATTGCCATGGCTGTGCAGAATTGCCTTGGGAAAGCCCGTTGTTCCTGAGGAAAAGTAAATGGCTGCATCATCACTGTCGGACAGCTGTACGGGCGGTGCTTCCGATGAGCAGTTGGCGGTCAGGCGGTCGTAGCTTTCGGCAAATGTCGGGCGGTTTTCGCCCGCATAAAACAGCATTCTGACTTTTGGGATATCATGATAGATTGTTTCAATCCTGCCGATAAATTCAGGACCAAAGATTAAGGCGACCGTGTCGGAGAGATCAAGGCAATATTTTATTTCTTCCGCCGTATAGCGAAAATTCAGGGGCACAGCCACTGCCCCGGCCTTTAAAATGCCAAAATAAACGGGCAGCCACTCCAGGCAGTTCATCAGGAGTATGGCTACCTTCTCGCCTTTTTTAATTCCCCTTTTAATTAGCAGGTTGGCCAGCCGGTTTGCTTTCTCGTCAAAAACCTTCCAGGTCATCTGCAGCCGGTATTCTCCGGCAGGATTGTTTTCAATCAGTTCATAATCCAACCAGGTAACATTGTGCTTTTCCTGCAAATCCATGTTTATTTCCGTCAGACAGATTTCCTGCCCGTACAAGCGGGCATTGCGCTCCAACAATTCAGTAATAGGCATTTACCTTCCTCCCGTTCTACTGATTGTGCTGTAAAAATTGCTTACCGTGGTACCAAAATACCATCTTTTATAATTATAATGCTGAATATTTTGTTAAGCAACCTCAAAATACAGGTATTTGCTTGCCTAAACTTTACTTCAGATTTATCATTTTTACCGGAAAAGGCGGAAGGCACAGCTTTTCGGCTGCGCTTTCCGCCTGCAACACATAACATATAAAGCGGTCTTTACTATGACAACAGAACACTGTCCTGGGTAAATTCTTCACCGCTGCTGGCCTGGCCAAAACGCGAAAGCAGTTCTTCCACCGTCAGTTTCTTTTTCGCTTCTCCTTCTATATCCAGCAAAATCCTGCCTTCATGCATCATGATCAAGCGGTTGCCGTACCTGATGGCATCCCTCATATTGTGGGTAACCATCAATGTGGTTAGCTTATTTTCCATAACTATTTTTTCCGTAATCTCAAGCACCTTGACGGCCGTTTTCGGGTCAAGGGCGGCCGTATGCTCGTCAAGCAGCAATAACTTTGGTTCTTTCAGTGTTGCCATCAACAGTGCCAGGGCCTGGCGCTGCCCCCCGGAGAGCATGCCGACCTTCAGGCTTAGCCTGTCTTCCAGCCCGAGCTCCAGGGTTCCGAGCAAGTCCCGGTAAAACCTGCGCTCTTTGGCAGTGATGCCCCAGCGCAAAGAGCGTCTTTTACCGCGCCGGTAAGCAAGGGCCAGATTTTCCTCAATTTGCATGTCGGCAGCAGTGCCAAGCATAGGGTCCTGAAATACCCGGCCAAGATCCTTTGCCCGGACATGTTCAGGCTGCCTTGTAACATCAACACCGTCGATAATGATGGAACCTTTGTCAACGGCATGAACACCGGCAATGCAGTTTAAGAGGGTTGATTTCCCGGAACCGTTGCCGCCGATTAAAGTTACGAATTCGCCTGCGCCAAGGTGCAGGCTGATATTGTTTAAGGCCGTTTTTTCATTAACCGTACCGCTGTTGAAAGTTTTGTAAACATTGTTTACGGCAAGCATCTATCTCCCCTCCCTGATGCCTTTTACCAGCTGTTGGACAGAAGATTTGATGACAGGCAAAGACAAGGCAAAGGCCACCGTTAAAGCTGTAAAAAGCTTCAGGTCGTTGGGTGACATGCCCCTGTCAAGGACAAAAGCAATAATGATGCGGTAGGTTATAGCTCCCAGCACAAGGGACAGCAGGCGGCTGAAAAAACCCCTTTTGCCGAAAAGAACTTCCCCGATAATAAGGGAAGCCAGGCCGATAACAATGGAACCTATGCCCATCTGGATATCGGCAAAACCCTGCTGCTGGGCTATCAGCGCTCCGCTTAAGGCAACCAGCCCGTTGCTGATAATTAGCCCAAGCATAATCATATTGTTGGTGTTTATCCCCTGCGCCCGCGCCATTTGGGAATTGTTCCCCGTTGCGCGAATGGCACTGCCAATTTCCGTACCGAAAAACCAGTAGAGTAAAATAATAATTCCCAAAACACAAAGCGCTGCCGGAATAATTACGCCCATAAAATGGCTGATGCCCCACCCGGCAAAAGCTTTATTCTGGATAAAACTCATTTCTTTGAAAGGAGAAAAAACAGTATTCATGCGCAGCAAAGATAGATTTGCCTTGCCCAGAATGCGCAGGTTAATGGAATAAAGAGCAATCATGGTCAATATACCGGAAAGCAGTGCTGGAATTTTAAGCTTTGTATGCAGTATGCCCGTTGCCAGTCCGGCAGCCATACCGCCCAAAATGGCAAGGAATGCTGCCCAGTAGGGATCGCTGCCGCTGTAAATAGCCTGGGCGGCAATGGCGCCGCCCATGGCTATACTCCCTTCCACGGTAAGGTCGGCAATCCCCAGGATGCGAAAGGTAATATAAACCCCAATGGTCATGACAGACCAGATCAGGCCGAGCATTACTGCCGACATAATCATCTGCAGCATTTTCTTCACTCGTTTCCAAAATTTTATTTTTTCGTATCAGAATTGCAGCTGATGTTTCTTTCCTTATTCATTTATTTGATATTCTTCTACATATTCCTGCAGGTCGGCAGGGATTTCCAGGCCGATTTCCCGGGCTACGGTGCCGTTAATTGTAAAGTCAAATTTATCCTGCGATTCAATGGGCATGGAGGCCGGATCGGCGCCGTCCCTTAATATTCTGACGGCCATTAACCCTGTCTGGTAGCCCAGGTTATAATAGTTGATGCCAAGGGTTGCAAGGCCACCTGATTTTACCATTCCTGATTCGCCGCAGATAACGGGAGTTTTTGACTGGACGGTCACTCCGTGCACAACAGGCATGGATGCGGCAAAAGTATTGTCCGTGGGGATATATATGGCGTCACATTCTTTAACAATGGCCTGGGTCGCCTGCTGTACCTCATTGGAACTGGATACAGTCACTTCGGTATACTTCAGGCCCCTCTCCTCGATAATTTTCTTGGCAATCTCCGCCTGGACAACGGAATTATCTTCACTGGAATTATAAAGCACCCCCACCGTTTCCACACCGGGAACAAGCTTTACAAGCAAATCTATCTGTTCTTTAATGGGATTCATGTCGGTTGTACCTGTAACATTGCCGCCCGGTTTTTCGTTGGATTCCACAAGTCTTGCCGTCTCATAGTCGGTAATTGCCGTCCCCAAAATCGGTATTTCCGTTGTTTTGCCGGCAATCGCCTGGGCGGCCTTTGTAGCAATGGCCAGTACCAAATCCACCTTGTTGCTGACAAAGCGATCGCTGATGGCGGATAAATTGGACTGGTCATCCTGGGCATTATGATAGTCAATGACAATGTTTTCCCCGTCCTTGTAGCCGTTGTCAGCGAGAGCTGCTATAAATCCCTCCCGGGACGCGTCCAATGCCACATGGGACGCCAGCTGGATAATACCGATAGTCAGCTTCTGCTCTTCTTCGACTGCCCCCTCCTTTTTGGAACAGCCGGTAGGTAAAAGAACCATTGCTGTCGAAAAAATAATCAGAATAATAATACTCACGATTTTCTTCACTTTCATTCCCTCCCGGTATATAATTATTTATTGCAGACAGCAAGTTTATTTCCGGCAATAAAAAACGCCCCTGTCTAACAGGGGCGAACTGTTAATTCGCGGTACCACCTTGTCTTCACTGCAAAAAAGCAGCCTCAGCGGGTAACAACCATTACCCCTCCGCTTTAACGGTCGGACACCGGCATATCCTACACGGCTTTTGCCTTTCAGTATGCTGCTCTCGGGATGAATTCACAGCGCCTTAATCCGTGCTTTCCTCGCACCTATAGAAAGCTCTCTGCCTGAATCAGCATCACTGCTACTACTTCCCGGTCATAGCATTTGCGTTCGAGTGAATTTATCAATATATTATGACTTCCGGCGTTGTTTGTCAACCATAATTTTTTGCTCTTTTGCAGACAAAATCAAATTTTTTTCTGCAGGAGTTCATTTTCCGCTCACATTACAGTGATATTGTTGAATATTAAGTAATCATTTTGCGTTGGAAATATTGCAGAACAAAGCAAGACAAGGAGCGATCATTATGAGAAAATGGCTGGAAAACTTGATGCGTGGCAGGTACGGCGTTGACCATCTGGGCAGGTTCCTGACCACATCCAGCCTGATATTGCTGTTTGTCAGCCTGATTGTCGGCAGCACTGCGGGAAGACTGTTATGGTATCTGGCAATTGCCTCCCTGGTATTTGCCTATTATCGGGTGTTCTCTAAAAATATCAGCAAGCGCTACCGGGAGAACACGCAATACCTTGAGTTAAAAAACAGGCTTTTTTCCTGGCACAGCAAAAATGTAACCAGGTTTAAACAGCGAAAAACCCACCGTTTTTTTCGCTGTCCAAACTGCGGCATTACTCTTCGTGTCCCCAGGGGCAAAGGTAAAATAAGGGTCACCTGCCCGCGCTGCAAAAACAGGTTCGTTAAAAAGACATAAAACAGGATGATCTATTATGTTCGGATATGTTATTGCCAATAAAGAAAAGCTTTCCCGGGACGAACTGCTGCACTACCGTGCCTGCTACTGCGGCTTGTGCCGGGCGCTTGGAGAACGCTGCAGCCAGGCGGGCCGCCTGACCCTGACCTATGATATGACATTTCTTATTCTGCTTCTTTCCTCCCTCTATGAGCCTGAGAGCGCAAACAAAAGAGGCCGCTGCCTGCTGCATCCCTTCCGACAGCAGCCATATTGGCAAAACCCTTTCACTGAATATGCGGCGGATATGAATATTGCCCTGGCCTACCACAATTTCCGGGATAACTGGCAGGATGGCGGCAGCATTGCCGCTTACGGCGGATTACTGCTCTTAAGAAAAAAATACCGGGAGCTGAAAAAGAAGTATAGCCGGCAGTGCGGCGCAATGGAAGAATACTTGGAGGAACTTGCGCAATATGAAAAAGAGGGAATATATGACCTGGACGGAACTGCCGGCTGTTTCGGCAGGCTGCTCGCAGAAATTTTTGTCTTTCAGGAAGACCGCTGGGCACCGTATTTGCGCAAGCTGGCAGCGGGTCTCGGCGGTTTTATCTATATCATGGACGCCTATGAGGACCTGCCGCAAGATATGAAAAAAAACAATTACAACCCCCTCCGGCCGCTCTCGAAAACCGAAGATTATGAGGCAAGATGCAAGGAAATCCTGACGCTTTTTATCAGTGAATGCGCAGCAGAATTTGAAAAGCTGCCTCTTGTCCGGGACATAGGAATATTGCGGAACATTATCTATTCCGGCGTCTGGACAAAGTATGCCCTGCTGCAGGAGAAAAGGAAGTAGCGGAAAGGAACTTAGCCATGCATAAAGACCCCTATCGAGTATTGGGCATCTCCGAAACTGCCAGTGACGAGGAAATTAAGCAAGCTTATCGCAGGCTGGCAAAAAAATATCATCCCGATACCCATCCGGGTGATGCGGAAGCCGAACAAAAAATGAAAGAAATCAACGCCGCCTATGATGAGATTATGAACAGGCGTCGCCAGGCAGGAGGCCCGGCAGGACAGGGCTTCTCCGGGCAGGGCAGTTACGGCCCCTTTGGCGGCGGGTACGATCCTTTCGGCAGGTACGGTCCTTTTGGCGGATACGGCGAACAGTACGGTTATGGTGCGGAAGAGTCGCCTTATTTGCAGGCTGCTTTCAGCTATATTGCAAACGGCAGTTTCAGGGAAGCTCTCAACGTGCTTGACGGGATCGAAGAACGGAATGCACGCTGGTACTTTCTCTCCGCTCTCGCCCATGCCGGTCTGGGGAACCGGATTCAAGCCCTGGAGCATGCCCGGCGGGCAGTTGCCATGGAGCCGGACAATTTCGAATACAGGAGTTTCCTGGAATGGCTGCAAAGTCCGATCCGGGACTATGGCAGCTTTGCCGGTCAATACGGCAGACCCGCCATAGATTTGGACAAATGCTGCCTGGGCCTTTGTTGTCTGCGGTTATTTTGCTATTTTTGCGGATGTTAAGGCAATTTCTTGCCATCTTTGGTTTGTAGAGCCCGTTAATCCGTGGTATGATGTTGATATGGTGCTTATGAATTGAGAGAAAGGGATAAGGCAATGTATGAAAACATTCTGGAAACAATCGGCAAAACACCGCTTGTTAAAATAAACAAACTTAACCCCAAACCCCACATACCGCTGTATGCCAAGGTGGAAGGCTTCAACCCTACCGGCAGTATAAAAGACCGCATTGCCCTGAAAATGATTGAACAGGCTGAAGAATGCGGAGCTCTGAAACCCTGGAAAACCATTATTGAACCCACCTCCGGCAATACGGGAATCGGCCTGGCCATGATCGGCGCCGTTAAAGGCTATGACGTGGTAATAGTAATGAGTGAAGCGGTATCCGTTGAACGGCAGAAAATGATCAAAGCCTTCGGGGGGAAGGTAGTCCTGACGGATGCAGCCCAGGGAACGGACGGGGCAATCAGAAAAGCCCGTGAACTGGTTGCCGCCAACCCCGATAAATACTTCATGCCCGACCAGTTTTCCAATGAGTATAACAAACTGGCCCATTATCAAACCACCGCCAATGAAATCTGGGAAGATACGGGCGGCAAAGTAACCCATTTTGTATCAGCCGTAGGCACGTCGGGCACTTTAATGGGTGTGGGGATGGGCTTGAAGAAAAAAAACCCCGCCATTAAAATAATTGAAGCCCACCCTGTACAAGGCCATTATATTCAGGGGCTGAAAAACATGCAGGAGGCCATTGTCCCTGAAATATATGACCCGTCGCAAATTGATAAAAGGGTAATGGTTGAATCGGAGGACGCCTTTGCCATGAGCCGGGAAATAGTCAGGCAGGAAGGCATTTTTGTCGGCATGAGCAGCGGCGCAGCCATGCTGGCCGCCCTGGAATGCATCCGGCAAATTGACGAGGGACTGGTCGTTGTTATTTTTGCCGACCGCGGAGAAAAATACCTCAGCACTACTTTATTTGGCTAGATTAAAACTTTGCACTTGGCTATAGCCGGTTGACTGAAACATCATCACTTGGATGGTGTTTCTCTGTTTGCTGAAATTCTTGTTGTTTTTTACGCCGGGAGTATTGATGCAAACAGCAACATCTTGTTATATAATATCTAAAAGCGTTGTCCAGCCTGCTCCCCCTGTATTGTTCGTCAGCTTCATTCCCGGGGGAAGTAATAATAGCATGGTGGTGCTGCATGAAATTAAAGCTTAAACCTTTTTTCTTGGGGCCCCGTATTATTAAAACGGGCGTTGCCGCCACTCTTTCCGTTTTCCTCAGTCGTTTTCTGCCTTATTCCCTGCCCCTGCTTGCCGGCACGGCGGCAGTTATCTGCATCCAGCCAAGCATCACCGTCGGCGTGCAGAAAGGTCTGGAACGGGCCAAAACTACTATTGTGGCCGGCCTTTTTGGCTTGGCTTTCTACTATTTTTTCGGAGCAAACCTGCCGGTTATGGGGCTGGCAGTAATTGCCTTGATAGTAATTTTTCATAAGCTGGGCTGGGAAGAAGGAATCGTTTTGGCTTCACTTACCGTTATTGCCATTATGTCCGACGATTCCCGCGATCCGTTTTTATATATTTTGGGCCGCGTCACCAGTACCCTGATCGGGATTGCCGTTGCCACATTAACCAATATTGTTGTAGTGCGCCCGCGGCATGAACCGGTGTTCCGCCGGGAACTAAAAGAACTGACAAACATTTTTCCGGAGTTATACGTCAAAGCGGTGGAAGCTTTTGCCGAAAGCAACAGCGACCTTGCGGCGGAAGTCCTGCAAGGTTTGCAAAAACATGCAAAGGATATTAAGAACCTGAATGTGGAACTGGATTACCTGAAAGCAGGTACCGAGTCCCGTTACGGCATCTACCTGGAAGGTGTTGACCTGCAGGCGCTTGTGCTTTATGAACGCAGCATGCAGTTCCTGGATGTTGTTACAGCCAAAATCCGCGATATCGCGGAGGTGGCTGTGATGCGCAGGCAGCATAAAGACAGGATGCTGCAACAGGAAAATATGAAAAAAAGAAGTGTTGAATTTGCCAAACTGCTTGAGGCTGTACAGGAAATGGCTGAAAAGCTTGCCCGGCTGCATAAGAATGTCTTTTTACTGGTAGCGGAAAAAGAAGACTCCCTTCTTCCCGATATTGGCAGGCAGGCAGATGAAATAAAACACCTGAAAGAAGAAGTCAGGGAAAAGCTAAGATACTGGCAGGTGGAACACATCCTGGACCTTGATATTTTTTCCCTGATGACCACCCACCGGATAGTTTTTGACCTGGAGGAGATAGCCAGTGCCCTGAGGAAGCTGACCGCTGCCAGCATCGCTCCGATAGATGACGGCCGGAAAAATAAAGAAGACCGGTCCCCGGCAGGAATAACATAATAATTTGTTTAATTAAGACTGCAGGCATTTTGTCAGATCGCAAGCGGGCGGGAGGCCTATGGATAAATTACTGAATATTCTGCAAAACATAAATAAGGTATTTATCGGCAAGGAAGAAGTAATTAGTAAAATAATGACCGGCATTCTTTGCGGCGGGCATTTGCTGATTGAAGATGTGCCGGGAGTCGGGAAAACCACCCTGGCCAAGGTTATCGCCAAAACACTGGGCTGCAGTTTTTCCCGGATCCAGTTCACGCCGGATCTTATGCCGGCGGATATTATCGGCATCTCCGTCTATGACAAAGGCAGGGACGAATTTGTTTACCGTCCGGGGCCGGTTATGAGCCAGATAGTCCTGGCCGATGAAATTAACAGGACTTCTCCCCGGACCCAGTCAAGTTTGCTTGAAGCCATGGAAGAGGGACAGGTTTCCGTAGACGGTGTTACTTACAAGCTGCCCGACCCTTTTATAGTTATAGCTACCCAGAACCCTGTTGAATTTGAAGGCACCTATCCCCTGCCCGAAGCCCAGCTGGACCGTTTTATGCTGCGTATCACCATCGGCTACCCAGGCTCTGAAGATGAAAGAAGAATTCTCAGACTGCCCGCAGGAAAAAACTTGCTGCAGTCAGTGGAAGCTGTCATTACACCGAAAGAACTGCTGCAACTGCAGCGGCAGGCAAAGGAAGTCCACCTGGCCGGCTCGCTGGAAAGCTATATAATTGAACTGGCCCGGGCAAGCAGAAACCACGCTGACGTACTGCTGGGAATAAGTCCTCGGGGAGCGAAGCATCTTTATCTGGCGGTAAAGGGCCTAGCTTTCATTAAAGGGCGGAATTATGTGCTGCCAGATGATATAAAGGAAATGCTGGCCTTTGTCTTTGCCCACAGGATTATCCTTAAACCGGAAGCCCTGCTAAAAGGGATAACCGCGCTTGATATAATAGCCGAAATCGCAGAAAGAACCCCTGTGCCGGTGATGGTTGATGGCAGATAATAAAAAAACCTGGGCAGTATTTGTTGTTTTACTGTCCCTTGCCGCCCTGCTCGTTGCCGGCAAGTTTCCCTATATGTTTTTCTACCTTGCCCTCCTATCCTGCTTGATTCCCTACTGGCGGTTAAGAGCAAGCCTAAAACAGTTAAAGGGTGAGGTGACGGTCTCTCCCCGGGTCAGGGAAGTCGGAGAATCCTTTTCAGTCAGCTATAAAATCATTAACTCCGACAGCGGCTCCTTCCCCTATCTCGAAGTGCCCGCAATCAGCGGCAGTTTATCGCAGCACAGCCGTTTTCTCTCTCTGGAAGCGGGTGAAATCAGGGAAATCAGCACCGAAATCTACTGCGGCAGGCGCGGTGTGTACAAGTTGGATTCACTGACGGTCAAAACCGGTGATCCTTTCGGTTTTTTCCGTTTGACCAAGCGGCTTGCTGACGGCGGAGAAGTTAAGGTTTACCCGCGTCTTCGTTCTTTCCCCGGGCTTGACCTGCCCGTCTACCGGCAGGCGGGGGAACAAGCGGCAAAAAATACTGTTTTTGAGGACCGCAGCCGTTTTGCCGGACTGCGGGAGTGGCAGGACGGTGACAGCATTAAGCAGATACATTGGAAACAGTCCGCCAAACAGGAAAAAATTATTGTCCGCAAATTTGAAAGCGCCGCTGAAGCCGAATTAATACTTTTTTTGGACATGTTCGCCGAAAGCTATCGCCATGACAGCGGACATTTGCTGGAGGACCTGGCAGTGGAGCTTGCCGCTTCTCTTGCCTACAGCCGGCTGAAAGCCAATCTGCCCGTCACCCTTTACAGCTGCGGGCTTGAGAATTCGCCCCTTGGCGGCAGCAGAATCCGGGATTATGCCAAAATAGCCGATCAACTGATAACTCTTGCGCCGGAAAGGGAAGGCTCCTTTTATTCCTACCTGCAGCAGCAAAGTTTTTACCTGCAGCCCGATGCAAGTCTTTACCTGCTCTCACCCTCTCTATCCCTTGCCGGTGCCGATGTGCTGCTGTCCTTGAAAAGTAAAGGCTTTTCGCTTGTTCTCCTGCAGCTTTGCCTGCAAAAAATAACCGGTAAAGAAGAAGAAATACATGCCCGGTTGCGGGGAAAAGGCGTGAAAACCCACATACTAGCGGCAGATGAGGGAGTTGTCCGGGCATGAAAAAGAACTTTGCCGGTAAGTTCACCTTTATTATAGTCTGCTGGTTCAGTATATCCCTTGCCATACCCGTTACGGACGTCCTTGGCTACCGTTCAGCCGGGCTCCTGCTGCGGCTATTGCTTACGGCGGGAACACTCCTTGTCTTTCTTTTCTTTGCAGCCCGGCCGTTATTTTTACTGCTTGCGGCAGCCGCCGTTTTTTTTCCGGCAGTTGCGGCCTACCTGCTTGACCCTCTGTCATTCCTGCAGTTTCTGCAACAGTTTCTGCAGGCTGCCGTAAATAACAATACTGTAAGGCTGGCCGCTGTTACTGCAGCCATAACGCTGTTTTGCCTTTTGCTTGTAAAATGCAGGAAAAAACTACCCCTGCTTTTGCTTGTCGGGATTTGTATTTTTGTTCCCCTGTGGTATTTGTATATTGATTCCGCCTACCCCGCCGCCGTCTCCTATGCCCTGTGCTGGTTATTGTTGTTAAGCCATGAAAACGGCAGTAGAATCTGGAGCGGCATCCAGGATGAAAGTCCGGACAAATTCCGCCGTACATGGCTTTATTATACGGTTAAAATAATTGCAGGCGTACTGCTTGTTGCCCTGCTGCTGCCCAAAAGCATTCCCCCTGTACAGTGGAAGGCTCTTGAAGACATGGCAGTCAGTGCTTTCCCCTTTCTGACAGAACTGCGGGGCGGCAAAGGGAGCGGTACGCAAAAAAGAAGCAACGAATTTACCCTGGCCATTGCAGGCTACGGGGAAAGGGCTCGTCTGGGCGGTCCAATACTGAAAAATTCGGACGTTCTTTTGGAAGTAAAAGGTGACGGCGGCCTCTACCTGCGGGGAAGCATCAAAGCAAGCTATACCAGCTACAGTTGGATCGACTCCGGGGAGACGGTTAAATGGCGGCCTTTTCCTCCCCCGCAGGACGGTTCTTTGAGGCGCTACCTGAAAGCTGTCAGCCTCTCCGTCAATCACCGGAATCTTCCGGTATCCACCGTTTTTACCCTGCAGTACACCACTGAAATAAGAGGCTTCCCCGCTGACGCAGAGCTTTACCTGACTGCCGGCAACGGCGTCATTTCCTCCTCCGCCGCGAGCGCCGGCAAATGGTATGGTCTCAGGGGAATGACATTGGGCTACAGCGGTGATTTTGCCTCCCTGGAACACAGGGAGGAACCGGCATTTGCCAGCGGCAGTATCTGGCTTTCCCTCCCTGGAGGGCTGCCGGCGCGGGTACGTGAACTGGCTGCAGAAATCGCGGAAAATGCGGAAGGACATTATGCCAAGATGCAGGCCCTTACGGCCTACCTTCGCAGCACATACCCCTACGCTGAAGACCCCGCTCCTTTACCGGAAAACCGGGATTTCGTCGATTTCTTCCTTTTTGAAGAAAAAAAGGGCTACTGTACTTACTTTGCCACAGCCCTGGCCGTAATGGCCAGGACAGTCGGCATCCCTACCCGTTATGTACAGGGGTTTATAATCCCCGAGACGGCAGATGCCGACGGGATTTACCGCCTTACCGGCAGCAGCGCGCATGCCTGGGTGGAAGCTTACATTCCGGGCCTCGGCTGGCTGCCTTTTGAGGCTACACCGCGCTACCCCGCCATGGATACACTGCCATACAGGGAAACTGTATCCCCGCCTGCGGAGACTCAAGCGCCGTCGCAGGTTCTGCCGCCTCCGGTCTCCACGCCCGGCGAAAGCATAATCCCGCAGGCCCGGGAAAAACGGGAATTGCCCGTTTTCTACCGGCGCCTCGTGCTTGCCGCTCCGCTTTTGCTTATTCTTCTGGCTGCCGCCGCATTTACCGTCCTTGTGTGGAGGCGGAAGCGGCGACTGCAGGAATATTTTGCCCGTCTGGAAGAACTGCCGGCAGCCCAAAAAGCAGTGGCCTACTACAATCTTGCCTTAGGGCTCCTGCCGGCCCTGGAACTTGGCAAATCCCCGGGTGAAACGCCCCGGGAATACTGCGCAAGAATCAACCGTCATCTTTTTAACTGGCAACTGGATTTTAAAGATATCTCCGAAGGCATAAATATTGTTCTCTACAGCAAAAGCAGCAAAGCTCCGGAAGGGCTGGCGGAAAAAACCAAAGCTTTTTTTGAAAACATTTATGCCCGCTACCTGACCGTGGCAGGCAGGCAAAAGGCTTTCGTTGAACTTTATATCAGGCAGAAATATTTGCCTGAGATACTCTTCAGAACCCTGCTTAACTAAATAATGGCCGGAAGCTGCATTATAAAAGAAGCTGCCGGCCGGCATGAAAGGATATCAGGCATTGAACGGGATTCGCTTCCGTATAAAAGAAAGAATAGACGCAGCTGAAAAAAATGACACTCCTTTTTGGCAGAGACTCAGCGCCGGCCTGTGGGCGGCCGGAAGTGCCACCGCCGCTGCCCTCGCTTTGGGAATGCCGACAGGCTTGGGGACTTTTTTTGACATTGTTATCTATCTGCTGCTGCATTCCCTTCTTTTTTTGGGAACGGGAAAAACTATTGCCATTCTTTTTTCCCTGCTCCGCCTGCCGGGACCGCGCCGCTTTTACGGCAGCATAGTATACACGGGGGCGTTTGTCTGCCTGATTTTTTATTTCGACAGGACAACATTGCTTTTTGCCTCCCTCGTTTCCGGCTGCTTCCTAGTAGCCGGTATTCTGCTGGGGCTATATATCAACCTTCTGGCCGCCGTTGACAAAAAAGGCAAATTAGTCTTTTTGCTGCTGCCGCTCCTCCTTTTCCTGCTGTTGCGAGCTATTTTCCCGGGAAGCAGGATTCATTATCCGCGCAACAGTGACATAGCCGGCAGCGAAGACAGCCCGGCCGGCAAAGGCCCTTATAATTATTACCATTTTACATATGGCAGCGGCACAGACAGGCACCGCAAGGAATTCGCCGGCGGAGCAGGCCTGATTTCCAGGACTGTCGATGCTTCTGACTACCTGGCGGAATGGCCCCTGCCACGCAAATTATTCTGGGGCTTTGATGAAAAAAACCTGCCCTTAAACGGCCGGGGCTGGATGCCTGAAGGCGAAGGCCCTTTCCCCCTGGTCCTGATAGTTCACGGGAATCATAATATGGAATACTTTTCCGATGCGGGTTATGCCTACCTCGGGGAACTTCTGGCCAGCCGCGGTTTTATCACCGTCTCCATCGATGAAAATTTTTTAAATTATTCTACCTGGTCCGGAACTCCCGGAGACGATATGATACTGCGGACTTGGATTTTGCTGCAGCATATTCTGCAGATTAAAGATTATCATTTCGAGCCCGGCACACCCTTTTCCGGGAAAACTGACCTGCGGAAGATTGCCCTTATCGGGCATTCCAGGGGCGGGCAGGCGGCAGCCATGGCTGCAGACTACGGTCGCTGGTTTGACGCCGACCCTTCCCTTGCGGGCATAAAAGAAACAAGCATTGAAGCTGTTGCCGCTCTGGCACCTACAGACTCGCTTGTTTCAGGCCAAAAACCCTATTTAAGAGATATCTACTATTTGGTTTTACACGGCGCCCAGGACAGCGACGTCAATTATTTTGCCGGCGACAGGCAATTTGCCCGCGCCTCCTACAGTCGAAATTCCGGCCGTTTTAAGGCCTCCCTGTATATAGGTGAAGCCAACCACAGCCAGTTTAACAGTGACTGGGGAAGAATGGACAATTCGCTGCCCAAAGGCCTTTTCCTAAACCGCAGTGATACCATGCCGGCAAACCTGCAAAGAGAAATTGCCAAAGTCTATCTTGCCGCCTTTTTGGAAACTGCCCTGCACGGGCAAAAACAGTATCTTCCCCTGTTTCGGGATTACCGGCACGGTAGCGGCTGGCTGCCTCCGGCATTTTATGTCAGCCGTTATTTCGACGGCAGTTTTGTTCCCCTTTTGCAGTTTGGTCCCGGCAGGGATAAGCAAGGAAATACCCCCGGGGTTGCGGTAAGGGCAACCGGATTCACCAGGTGGGAAACGGTAGCTGTAAGTGACCGCATGGGGAAAAGCAAGGGAGTTTATGCAGCTGCGCTTTCCTGGGATAAAGCGGGCAGCTATACAATTCTGCTCTCCGGTGATTACAGCCACCGGGAATTTAGCACCCCGCCTGAAAAACTGCATATCTCCATGGCCGTAACAGAAGCGGATGACGGCAAAGGCGGCAAGAAAGACGCAGTGCCGCAAATAGACGTGGAAATTACTGCAGGTACAGCCGTCCGCCTGTCCCTCAATGACTTTATGCCGGTTCCCCCTCCTTTTTACACCTGTTATACCCTTTCTCCCCGGATAGATAAGATCTTCAGAAAAGAAAAATACCGGCAGGCAACAGAGCCGGTATTTCAGACATACGAACTGCCCATAGAAGAGTTCGCAAAAAACAATCCTGCTTTTAACCTGCAGGCAGTCACGGAAATAACCTTGTATTTTAACGGCGTCCCGGGGAAAGTACTAATAGACAGCATCGGCTTTATTGATGCCTGATCTGCTGTACTAACGGCTTGCACCGCCGCCGCCGGTACTGCCGCCGCCAAATCCTCCGCCCCTGCTGTGGCCACTGCCGAAAAAGGTGCCGGTGAAAGGCCCCCTGTGATAGCCGCGGGGACCGCCGGTTTTCCTTATGGTAATTAGAAAAATGACTACCACTATGATAATGGGCAGCAGGGCCAGCAGTGACACTTCTTCATCTTCCACGGGGTAATCTTTTAAATGTGCGAAATTTTCATCTTCCAGGTCCAGGCCGTATTCCTTTGCAACTTCGGCTGCGGCAACCATAAATGTGTCCCTGATCCCCCGTGAATATTCTCCCAGTTCAAAGGCAGGCAGCGCATAGGTGTCAAGAATGGCCCCGGCCTTGCCGTCATTTATTGCGCCTTCCAGGCCGTATCCAACTTCAATGCGGATGCGCCCCCGCCTGTTCTCAAGCAAGCTTTCCTTGTTAACCAGGATCAAGAGCCCGTTGTTTTTCTCCTTGTCTCCGATACCCCAGTTTCTGAAAAGTTCTAGGGCATAATCCTCAATTTCCATTTGTGCCAAATCGTTGATAGTAACAACGATTAACTGGGCTTTGCTCTTTTCCTCCAGCAGCTCCGCTATTTTGCGCATCTGCTGTTCGTCTGCATCATCTATCAGACCCGCATAGTCAAAGACATATATATTCTCAAAAGGCCTCGCAGGAACCGGCTCCGCACAGGCAATACCCGTGTTCGCCAGAAGCACAAATAACACCGCTGCAATCAAAAGCCCGGTTTTCACATGCTTCCTTATTATTTTACCCATCCCAATCATATAATCACTGCCTTTAAAATCATTTACCCATCTCTTCCGCTGTTTTCAGTTTTAGCTAAAAATCAACAGACGGTACCTGCCCGGCGCCTTCCGCCGCGTTAAAATAATCCTTCTTCTCAAAGCCGAAAATCCCGGCAATGATAACGGTTGGAAACCTCCTTATCTTTGTGTTGTAAGACTGTACTGCATTATTGTAGTCCATGCGGGATGTGGCTATCCTGTTTTCAGTCCCGGCCAGTTCATCTGAAAGCTGCCTGAAGTTGGCATCGGCTTTCAGCTGCGGGTAGTTTTCCGCAATGGCAATCAATCTCGACAGAGCTCCTGAGAGCTCCCGGTCGGCATCGGCCATTTCCGAAAGAGAACCTGCGCCAAAGAGCTTCTCCCTGGCCCTGGCAACTTCCGTAAATATTTCCTCTTCATGCGCCGCGTAGCCTTTTACCGTACTTACCAGGTTTGGTATTAAATCCATCCTCCTCTGAAGCTGGTTTTCCACCTGGCTCCAGGCGCTGTTTACCGCCTCTTCTGAAGCAACAAGACCGTTATAATTGGAGAAAACAAATACAGCCAGGACTATTACCACTAAAACGACAATCAGGATTCCCCTAAATCCGCTCTTCATAGGGCTTACCTCCCCTCGAATATATTAACCCCTGTGTCTTTCCATACCGTTAAAAGTGAGGTTATGCCATGGTTATCGGAGTACTGACAATAAAAATCTGCGTTCCATGGGTACATTCCCTGAAAGAAAAGCGCAGTGTACTAAAAAGTATTATGTCAAAAACCGGTCATAAATTCAATATTTCCATTGCTGAAATTGATCACCAGGATACCCTGCAGACAATTGCCATTGGTATTGCAGGCATAGCCGCCAATGCTGCACTGGCGGACAGTGTCCTGGACAAAATACTTAATTTCATTGAAAACAACAGTGACGGCGAGATGATAGACATCAGGCGTGAGATTATTTATCTAAATAAATTATAGCATAATTAACGGCTGCGGAGCGATTTATTTCACTTCCCATCTCCCATCAAGCCCCTTCGCTCAAGTATTTATACTGGGCCATATACAACTGGTAATATAAGCCTTTTTGCGCAAGGAGCCGGCTGTGACTGCCCGCTTCCTTTATTTTGCCGTTTTCTATGACCAGAATGCGGTCAGCATTGCGGACGGTAGACAACCGGTGGGCAATAACAAAGGCCGTTCTGCCTTTTAACAGGGTATTTATACCCTTTTGCACCGTTAGTTCCGTTTGCGTATCAATACTGGACGTAGCTTCATCTAAAATAAGTATCCTCGGATCGGCAAGCAGCGCCCTGGCCAGGGCTATCAGCTGGCGCTGGCCGGCGGAAAGCCGTGCCCCCCTCTCATTGACATCGGTATCATAGCCATCCGGCAAAGCAATGATAAAATCATGGGCATTTACTGCCTTCGCCGCAGCTATCACTTCTTCATCGCCGGCCTCCGGCTTCCCGTAGCGGATATTATCTTTAATGCTGCCGGAAAACATAAATGTATCCTGGGTCATAATTCCCATTTGCGCGCGCAGAGATTCCAGCGTAACATCCCTGACATCAAAACCGTCAATCAGTACGGAACCCTGTGAAACATCATAGAAACGGCTGATTAAACTGACAATAGTTGTTTTCCCCGAACCGGTGGGACCGACCAGGGCAATGGTTTCTCCGGGTCGGACATGAAAGCTCACATTTTTCAGGACATAATTATTTTTTTCATAGGCAAAGGAAACATCTTTAAACTCCACTTCCCCCGCAATGGGGGGCATTTCCTTTGCTCCCGGCTTGTTCACAATATCAGGGGAAATATCCATAATTTCAAAAATTCGCTCCGCTCCGGTTAGATTGGTAACCAAATTGTTATAAAAGCCGCTGATATTCATCACCGGCTGCCAGAACATGCCAATATAACCGGTGAAAGCAACCAAATCTCCGATTAATATTTCGCCCGCAATGAGCAGCCTGCTGCCGTACCAAAAAACAATGGCGGAACCGACACCCCAGCACACGGCTACAACGGCCCAGAAGGCATTGGAATATTTAGTGGCTTCTATAAAGGACTGTGCCAATTCCTTTGACAGGCGGAAAAATATTTTTTCCGTTTTCGGTTCCCGGGCAAAACTTTGTACAACTCTGATTCCTGAATAATCTTCATGGACAAAGGCACTCAAATTTGAGCGCTTTTTCCGGAAAGCCTGCCATCTTTTCCGGCTGGCCGTCCTGATAAAAATCAGCAGTACGGATAAAAGCGGCAGCATAACCAAAGCCATTAAGCCCAGCTTCCAGTTTAGGAGCAGCATAATAACAGCCACAGCAACCAGCATCACTGTTTCCGGGATAAGATTGGTGACACTGGTAGAAAACAATTCGCCAAGAGAATTTACATCACCCATTATTCTGGCCAGAATCTTTCCGGCGGGCCGCGAGTCGAAAAAAGTAAAGGACAATTTCTGAATATGCTGAAACAGGTCCTGCCTGATCCTGAGCAGGATTTTACCGGAAACGACGGACATAGTCAGGATGCGGAAGCGCGAGCAAAGCGTCGATGCAAGGTTTATTCCTGTCATGACTGCCCCCAGCACCGCCAGCCCAAGCATATTTTTATTGGCAATATAATCATTGATAGCCAATCTCAAGAGCAGCGGGTTTGTCAAAGAAACGACAATGACCACCGCTATTAAGAAAAGCGTTTTTGCAACTTCCTTTTTGTACGGCTGAAGATAGGAAAACAGCCGAAAAACGGTTTTGATATTAACCGTTTCCCGCAGTTTTTCATCTTCCCGGTATGTGTTTCGGGCCATTAAACCACATCCTTTTGCAGCAAGTCGTAGTCTTTGAACTGCTCACTGTAGATCCGGTAGTACCTGCCCTTTTGCCGCAACAGCGACTCATGGCTGCCCCGTTCAACGATTTCACCCTGATCAATTACCAGAATCTCATCTGCGTCCTTAACCGCCGAAATCCTGTGAGCAATAATAAATTTTGTCACGTCCCGGCGTTTCCGCAAAGCTTTTTGAATCCGGTATTCCGTTTCCATATCAAGGGATGAAGTGGCATCATCCAAAATCAGCACCTTGCCTTTTTTAAGTAGCGCCCGGGCAAGGGCAATTCTCTGCTTTTGCCCCCCGGAAAGCCCAATACCGCGTTCACCGACAATTGTCTGGTAACCGTCTTCCATTTCCCGGATAAATTCCTCCACCTGGGCATCGGCCACAGCCGCCATGAACTCCTCTTCACCTGCATTATCAACACCGAAAGTGATATTTTCAGCGATAGTATCGGAAAAAAGGAAAACGTCCTGCATAACGACGGAAATATTGTCCCTCAGGGCTTTTAGGTCCAGCTCCCTGACATCAATGCCGTCCACGGTTATTCTTCCTTCCGTGCAGTCGTAATATCTGCCGATTAAATTGATGATGGAACTCTTTCCGGCGCCCGTTGCACCCATGATGGCAATTGTCGACCCCGGAGGCGCATTAATATTGATGTTTTTCAGTACATATTCATTATGGTACTTAAAGGAAACATTCTCAAAGACCACATGCCCCCTGAATTCCGCCGGGGAAGCGGCAGCAGGAGGCGAAGCAATGGCCGGTTCGATATCCATAATTTTAAAGATTTTCTTGGCCGAAGCACTGCAGGCAGCCAGCATATTGGTTAGGAAACCCATTGCCCGCATCGGCCAGACAAGCATCATCACGTAACCGTTGAATTTTACCAGTTCACCCAGGGTGATTTGACTGCGGACAACAAACATGCCGCCTACCGATATCACGATAACCATAACCAAATTGGACAGAAATTCAATGGTCGGATGGTATTTGGCCCAGATTCCGGCTACACTTAAATTGCGATTATAGTACCCTTTGTTTTCCCGGGAAAATTTCTCTATTTCATAATTTTCGCGGCCAAAGGCCTTTACAACCCGTACTCCGGCGATATTCTCCTGGGCTACCGTGTTCAGTACGGCCTTCTGGTCACTTAACTTCTCAAAAGCCCGGTGGATTTTTGCTTCCAGTTTTAAGGCCAGCATAAGCAACACCGGCATAATAGTGAGGGCAATCAGCGCCAGTCTCCATTCCGTCATCAACAAAAGCACAGTGGCCGTAACAAAATACAAGATCTGCTCCAGAAAACTCCGGACGGCAAAACTGATTGTGTTCCAGATAGTCTGCACATCTTCCGTTGTCCTGGACATTATTTCGCCGGTGTTTACCTCGTCAAAATAACTGAAGGGCAATTTCTGAATATGGGCAAACAAATCATTGCTGATGTCTACTGCAACCTTTGCTCCCGTGGAATTAAAAAGATAATCCCGGAGATAACCGAAGAGTGCCCTGCCCAGAGTGATTAAGAGCAGAGCCAAAAGCAGCGGGAAAAGCAGCCCATGCCTGCCGCCCAGTATAACCTGGTCAATAATTTTTTGCGTAATGACAGGATTGAACATATCCAGGCCTACGGAAACAAACATGGCAAGAATTGGAACAAGATATAAGTATTTATAACGCCAGACATACCCTAAAACCCGCCTCAATCTTATCCCTCCTGCAATTGAGGTCATCCCTGATATTCTGACAAGCACCTGTTAAAAGTAAAAAGCCACGGGATCCGCCCATGGCTGTTACAGGCTAGGACACAAAAAGCCACGGGTACTTCATAGCCCATGGCCTTTGAGTCACTACGAAACGGTCATATCTACCCGTTTGGGAAGACCGCCGTTCCCTCAAAAAAGGCAGGGCTGTTCTGCAGTAAAACAACAATTTCCGGCTTCTGAAGCAATCTCATTTTCCCCGCCTCCTTTGACAGACAATTAAGACTACAGGTAGTATTCTAACGCAATAAAACAATAAAGTCAATTAATTTTACAGCTTACCCTCTGCTTTCGGGCCATACAAAACTATATGATAATAACGGGGAAAATATACTTGCTTCCGGAAAGAAAAAGGATATTTTCTGCAAATTACACCGGCAGATGCTTTATAATAAAAAGCGGGACTACGCCGGCGGTGAAGGGGGCAGATACCCTTGAAAGAGAAGCTTATTCGTTTCTGCAACTCAATAGACATTGAATGCACAGGCATTGCTCCTGCCGAACGTTACACAGAATTTGCCGGGGTATGGAAAAAACAGCTTGACAGGGGCTATGTAAGCGGCTTTGAGGAACGGGATTTTAAACGCAGGATTGATCCCCGTGAGACTTTGCCGGAGGCAAAATCCGTAATAGTCTGTCTTTTCCCTTATTACACGGGCCGGGCAGACGGCGCAAATTTAAGTGTTTCAACCTACAGCAGGGATTATCATCTTATTGCCGGCGAGAGGCTGGAATTAATCGGCAATTTCCTAAAAAAAGAAATACCCGGATTTGTGTACCGGGCCTTCGTTGACAACGGTCCATTAAGCGACCGCTACCTGGCATACAGGGCCGGGCTGGGTTTTTTCGGGAT
This sequence comes from Firmicutes bacterium UBA3936, assembly GCA_002385745.1. Taxonomy (GTDB): domain Bacteria; phylum Bacillota; class Dethiobacteria; order Dethiobacterales; family Dethiobacteraceae; genus DTU027. Next base: position 12,033 of record DGEC01000108.1, on the reverse strand, counting down.
AAACGGCCACCTTATTACGGAGAAATACGGCTCCTATGTATTTATCGGCTATCTGATAAATAATTATCCCTTTGAACCTGACAAGCCACAGGAGCGGACCTGCAGGCAGTGCTTAAAATGCGTCAGCGCCTGTCCCGGGCAGTGCATCCTGGGCGATTTCACCATCAACCCGCTGAAGTGCAAATCCTACCTGACACAAAAAAAAGGCGCCCTTTCTGAGGAAGAAATGGCAATCATCCGCCGCAACAGTCTAATCTGGGGCTGCGATGTTTGCCAGGAAGTCTGCCCCCACAACCAGCAGGCAGCCAAAACAGCCATTGCCGGGTTTGCGGAAAATTTGCTACCGGCACTCGATTACCGCGAACTAAAGGAACTTAGCAACAGGGAGTTTCGGCAAAAATACGGGGACAGGTCCTTTTCCTGGCGGGGCAAAAATGTTCTTTTAAGAAATTATGAAATAATCAATAAGTTGTAAACAAGCGGCATTTACCTGGGGCCAAACAGCAAATCCAGTATCTTGTCGCCGATTCTGCGTTTTTTGCCCTTGTAAGGGAAGCAATGCATGTGAATGGCCGGATTAAAGTTTAGTTCGATTATGGTACAGTTGTCACTATGGGGCTTTGTCACATCGTCTATGATCACATCTACGCCGGTGATTACGGCGCCAATGGACCGGACAGCCCTTTTCACATATTCTTTATAACTTTCATGCACCAGGTCGGTATAGTCTATACTGTCTCCCCCGGTGCTGATATTGGAATTTTCCCGCAGGAAAACCGTTTCGCCGGGGGCGGGAATATAAGAAAAGCTTTTCCCCTGGGCAGCCAGGAAATTCTTCTCCGTCTCCCCAAGGCTGATCTTCTCCAGGGGTGTTTTGTGTCCCCTGCCCCGCCGGGGATCGGCATTTTTCTCGGCAACCAGTTCCCGGATTGTTTTTTTACCGTCGCCTGTAACATTGGCCGGCACCCTGTGTATGACGGCTGCAACTTCCCCGCCCAGGACTAAAAAACGGTATTCCTTGCCGGAAACAAATTCTTCCACCAATACGGTATCGTCGTAGCGGAAGGCAAATTCCACCGCCTGCCCGTATTCCCCGGCGGAAAAATCAGTTTTAAAAATGGTAATACCCAGGCCGTAATTGGTTGATTTCGGCTTGACAACAATCCCCCCGCCCCTGTACCTGTCATAAGCTTTTATGGCATCTTCCGCAGAATAGTACACCTCTCCCCGCGGCACCCTAAACCCGTGCTCTTTGAGGATTTCTTTGGTAACAACTTTATTTTCCATTACCAGCACAGTACTGTATGTATCAAGCGAGGTCTTTGTAGCCTGCTTGACATATTCGGTTTTTTTGCCGTCAGATAGTCTGAGGAAATTGTCCTTCCTGTCTAAAACGGTAAAGTATATGCCCCTTTTGATGGCCGATTTAATCAAAATCTGAGTTGACAGTTCCAGATCCTCATAACCCAAAAGCTTTGCCTCTGCCGCCCGGCTTAAAGCAAGATATTCCCGGGCTTTCTGCATGTGAAAGCCGACATAACCACTTTCTTTAACGGCCTTAACGACTTTGGCCGCATAGGTGTTTTCCGGGTTTGTTATTTTGTCCCTTGCCGCAGCCACAATTCCTGTGAGATATTCCTTTTTATATCCCAACCGCGCAACCAGTTCCCCCAGTTCATCCAGGACAGACAAAGCTTCCCGGCGAAAGGAAGTGAGCCGGCCGTCTACCGTAAATATCAAGGCGCGCTCGTGCATCCCCGCCACGGACGCCAGGTTGTGATTGAGGTTGGCAATTTTCTGCCGTTTTCCGGTAAAGTCAAAATCCGGCTTCAGCAAAGAATAGACTATAAAAAGATGAATAAGATATAAGTCATCCAGGGTAATTCCACATTTGGCAAAGGGATTTAAGTCAAAAATCCTTAGTTCAACATAGCGGACACCTTCGTCTTTTAAATGATTTAGCGTTCCCGCCTTTCTGCCCGTTTTCAGGCGCACCGGGCAGTAAAACTCCCGGGCGTCCTGAATTTTTCCGGCATCTATCAGCGCCTGAATATCGGCAATATAGCTTTCAATGCTGTCATAACTGACCAGATAATCCTCTGTGTTTTTATAGCCGTACTTGCTGTTACGGACCGAGGACAGCCGCGGGCAGTAGCAGCTTTCACTGTCAGCCCTGCGGCAAAGGCCGGTAAGATCGCTGCTAAAGGTCCGGTGAACCACGGGGCTTGCCCCGGTTAGATAAATCAAAAGCCAGCGGTACTGCAGGTAGTTTTTGGCAACTCTTAAATAGATCCGGTTTTTAAACTCTAAAAAAGGCTCCTCCGGGGCAAATTTTTGCTGCAGCTTCCGGAGCAGCTGTTCACTGAAAGAGAAGTTATAATGAATACCGGAAAAAAGCTGTTTCTTCTTCCCGTATTTGACGGCCAGGTTTTTCCTGTACGCAGTCTGTTCGCTGCCTTCCGGCCCAAAGTCGGCCACCGGTATTTCCTCTTCCTTTGGCAGCACGGGAGGGTTGCTCTGCGGCCAAAGGTATTCTCCCTTCAAAGCCAGGGCAATAATGCCGTCCAGGTTGTTTAAAAAATCGTAAGCTTCCTCGATGCTGCCGCAGACCGGGGTTACCATTTCTACCTGGCTTTCCGAAAAATCCGTTGTAATATACGGGTTTTTCAGCTTGTGCCCGAGTTCATCAGGATGGGGAGTCAGGGCCAGCCTTCCTTCCTCATCAACTCTAAGGTTTTCTTTTTCCAGACCGAATTCACCCTGGAAGACCAGTTCTGTTAATTTGTTGGCAAGCAGAAACTGCAGCAATGCCCCGTCAAATACCTGCACTTAAACACCTCAATCCTTCTTTAATTCTTACTTCCGTTTTTAGACATGCCACTCCAGCACTTTATTTAGAAAATTCCGCAGTTCCGGGGAACGGGGATCTGAGAGCAGCCGGCTGCCGGGACCGCTTTCCCTGATGACCCCGTCGCAGAGAAAAATTATTTTTTCGCAGGCTTTTTTGGCAAAGCCCATTTCGTGAGTAACAATAATAGTGTTCAGGCCGTCATTTTGCAGCTCATCCAGCATGTCAAGCACTTCCGCCGTCAGTTCCGGGTCCAGCGCGGAAGTCGGCTCATCCAAAAGAAGCAGTTTAGGTTTGGTAATCACTGCCCGGGCAATCTGCAGCCGCTGCTGCTGACCGCCTGACAGTTGAAAAGGATACTTGTGCCCCTCTCCAGCCAGCCCGAAACGGCTAAGCAGTTTATAAGCATTTTCATTTGCTTCTTCCCTTGATATGCCTAAAACATGAACCAGAGGCAATGTAACATTGTCCAGGGAGGTAAGATGCTCAAAGAGACCCCTTGACTGAAAGACAAAGCCGATAGTCCGCCGGTAGGCCTGCAGTTCCCTCTCGGAATAAATAATCTTTTTCCCGTCAATATATAGCTCTCCGGCAGTAGGGGCAAGCAGCCCGCCTATTATACGCAGCAGCGTTGATTTGCCCGCTCCGGAAGGTCCGATGACAGCCATTGATTGAAAGTTGTCGGCGAAAGATATGTTATCCAAGACAACTTTTCCGTTAAAACTTTTAGAGATGCCTTGCATAATAATCTGCATGCTTATACACCTTCTCCAGCCGGCGGGTAATCAGGGAAACAACAAAAGTCATGATAAAGTACATGGCACCGAGAGAAAAATAGTTCTCAAAAAACTTAAAATTATGGGCTGAAATCTCCTGGATTGTCTGAGTCAATTCACTAACGGCAATTACCGACAAAAGAGAAGAATCTTTTATTATGGAAGCGAACTGGCCGGCAAGGGCGGGCAAAATGCGGGACATTAAAATAGGAATGGTTACCAGTCGCGCCGTTTTGCCGGGGGAAAGGCCGATAGCTCTTGCTATTTCATACTGCCTGCTGTCAATGCTCTCCAGGCCGCCCCGGATAATCTCGGCTATATAGGCCCCCTCGAAAAGAGAAAGAATCAGAATTCCTGCCAGGTAACGGTTTTCAATGCCCCAGGCTGTTCCGATTATATAATAGAAAAAGAATATCTGCACCAAAAGGGGCGTGCCCCGGATTACCTGCACATAAACCTTGCACAGGTATGAAATTACCAGAACCCGGGAATGCTGCCCGACAGCGGCGAGAGCCCCGATCAAGAGGCTTAAGAACAGGCTGCCGGCAGATATGGCCAGAGTCATTACAAAGCCCTGCTGCAGGCGAACTTTAAACTCCAGCAAAGTGGAAAAATCCAGCTTATGGTCAATTCTGAGCAGGGAAATCCAAAGGAAGGCAGCCAAAATAGCTGCCACGGCCGCCATACTGCCAACAATATAAAGTGTTTTACAAATTTTTGTCCTCATTTTCACTCAAAAAACCAGCGGAAGCCAAGAGAATCAAAGACTTCTTTCTCCTCTGCCAGGTATTTTTCCGTTAGCCGCTCAAAACCGCCTTCTTCGCGGTAGTGTCTGATAAATTCATTAATCTGCTGCAATAATTCGCTGTTGCCCTTTTTAACGGCAGCCGCCCATTTTTCACCTTCCTGAAACGGTATGAGTAATGCTTTTGTCTCTTCCGGGTGGAGCTTGCTTTGCCGGTAAATAGTTAGCTGGTCATAAATAAAGGCATCAGCTTTACCCTGGATTACTTCCGTAACACAGGCATTTTCTGAAGAAAGTACTGTCAGATCGGCTTTTTGCAAATTATTTTCAGCATAAATATGGCCTGTTGTACCCATCTTGACAGCTATAACCACACCCTCCCGGTTCAGGTCCTCCACACTTTCGGCGGGAGTTTCCCTGTTGACCAGCAGGGCAAGGTAGGCAGTGGCATAGGGATCGGAAAAATCCACCTGTTTTTTTCTTTCTTCAGTGACTGTCATGGAGGAAATGACAACATCAACCCTCCCTGTTTCCAAGGCAGGAATCAAGCCCGTCCAGTTAATATTTTCAATTTTCACCGGCCTCCCCAAAAATTTGCCCAGTTCCAGAGCCAGTTCAACACTTACTCCGTAGGGCTCCCCGTTCTCGTCTTTAGTCTCAAAGGGGGGGTAAGCCAGTTCCATGCCTACCGTCAGTGTATCCTTTTTGGCAATTGAACAGCCGCCTGTCCAAACAGCAGCCAATATCACCAGTAAGAAAACAGCTGCCAGTTTCTTCATCCGTCCATTTCTCCCTTCAAACAGAAAAAATTATTTTTTTTCTCTGCCAAGGCCAACAGCGCCCGCTGCCCGGCTGTTTTTTAAAGGGTAGTGGTAAAGCCGCCGTCAACGCTGATTGTCCAACCGTTGATATAGTCCGAGGCAGAACTGGCCAGGAAAACAGCAGTTCCCATCAAATCAGCGGTTTCTCCCCATCTCCCTGCCGGAATCCTGCCAGTAATTTTATCATAAAACTCTTTATTTGAGCTGATTTCCTTGTTGACATCTGTCACAAAAAAACCCGGCGCGATGGCGTTAGTCTGGATATTGTATTTGCCCAGTTCATTGGCAAAGGTTCTGGTTATCCCAATAACGGCGTGTTTTGCGGCAACATAGGCCGGGCACATTTTATCTGCGGTAAAGGACAGGGCTGAGGCGATATTGATTATTTTGCCGGATCTTTGCCGGACCATTACTTTGGCAACCCTGTGGCTTAAATAATATACAGCCTTCATATTAACTGCCAGAACCCTATCAAACTCATCGTCAGGAAACTCAAGGAACTCACTGAAATGGTTTGTGCCGGCATTATTGATCAGGATATCAATCCTGCCGAATTTTTCCAGGCATTTCTGCACAATATCATCAATATGTTTTTTATCGGTCAAATCTCCCTGTAAAAATTCGACACGGCGTCCCAGGCCGGTAATCATTTCCCTGATTTCTGCAATGTTGGGAGTCAGGTGAGGTATAAAAATGTCTGCTCCGGCTTTTGCCAGCGCATAGGCATAACCCATGCCCAGGCCCTGATTGGCACCGGTAATGATGGCAACCTTACCCTGAAGAGAAAAAATATCCATTGAAAAATCGCGAATCCGTCCAGTCATGCTTACTCTCCTTTTTCTTTTTGTAATGCTGAGATTATTCTGAACAGAATGATTATTTCCTGCTTTATTATGCCAAACATTTCAGGTGTATTTGCAGAAATGCCCGCAAAGCCGGGCATTATAATTTATCCGCCTGTAATGGTGTGCATTTAATCTTTGTTTACAGTCTTAATGTTCTGTCAAAAGATAGTATATCCTGCTAAAAGCGGATTTTTGCCATGAATTAATTCTCAAGGATTCATTTAAACAGTTGCCGCTTATACAAAACCGTTCAGTTTAATGATATAATGGTAATAAACTATAAATATAATACTTGGCAGCACGGCTGGTATGCCGCCACAGAGCAAAACCTTACTACAAAAGAAAGGTGTGATTGTGCATGAGCAATAATTTTTCTCAAATAACTCCCGAAATTTCTGAACTCGCAGCTCTGTGTGAAAAAAATTGCAAAATTGATCCCACTTTGTATGATAAATATAATGTCAAAAGAGGCTTGCGCGATTTGGACGGGCAGGGAGTTCTGACCGGACTGACAAAAATCTCTGATATCATTGCCTTTAAAATTGTTGACGGCAAAAGGATTCCCTGTGAAGGCAAGCTTTATTACCGCGGCATTGATATTGAAGATATCGTTAACGGCTTTATAAGCGAAAACCGCTTCGGGTACGAAGAAGTCGCCTATCTTCTGATTTTCGGCAAGCAGCCCAATGCAAAGGAACTGGAAGCATTCAACCGCATCCTGGCCAATTACCGTACCCTGCCGACCAGTTTTGTCCGCGATATTATCATGAAAGCCCCCAGCCAGGACATGATGAATACCCTGGCCCGCAGTGTGCTGACCATGTACTCCTACGACGAAAATGCCGACGACATTTCCCTGCCCAATGTCCTGCGCCAGCTGCTGCAGTTAACAGCGCTTTTCCCGCTTTTGTCGGTGTACGGCTATCAGGCCTACTGCCATTATCATGACAACAAAAGCCTTTTTATTCATCCGCCCAGGGCGGATCTGTCCACAGCCGAAAATTTCCTGCACATCCTGCGTCCTGACAGCAGCTATACCGAACTGGAAGCGAAAATTCTTGACGTAGCCCTGGTGCTGCACGCCGAGCACGGGGGAGGAAACAATTCAACATTTACCACCCATGTTGTCACCTCGGCAGGGACTGACACTTATTCCACCATTGCGGCTGCCATCGGCTCCCTGAAAGGCCCCAGGCACGGCGGTGCCAACATTAAGGTAGTACAAATGTTTGAAGACATGAAGAAGAATATCCCCGACTGGACAAACGAATCCCAGGTGGCAGATTACCTGATACGTATTCTGGAGAAAAAAGCCTTTGACGGGTCCGGCCTGATTTACGGCATGGGGCACGCCGTTTACTCCCTCTCCGATCCCCGGGCCAAAATTCTCAAGAGCTTTGTCGAAAAGCTTTCCCTGGAAAAAGGCCGTACCGACGAATACAAGCTCTATTCACTGGTGGAAAGGCTGGCCCCGGAAATTATCAGCAAAAGAAGGTCTATCTATAAAGGAGTCAGTGCCAACGTAGATTTTTACAGCGGTTTTGTCTATAACATGCTGGATTTGCCGCTGCAGCTATACACCCCTCTCTTTGCCATTGCCCGCATTGCGGGCTGGGCAGCCCACCGCCTTGAAGAAATTGCCAACCCCAGCAAAATTATCAGACCTGCGTACAAAGCCGTTGCCAGGCGCAAAAAATACATCCCCCTTGCAGAAAGGTAAATAAGCATCTGTTAAAGAAAGAAAGTGCTGCAAACTGCCAAACAAGCAGTTCGCAGCACTTTTTTTGTAGGCACTTTATTATGGATTTGTATTTAAAATTGAAACTTTTTCCTTTAACCTTCGTCCATTTGGATTGGGAAAGGAGTTGTTTAAATATGAAAAAGACCGCAAGCATAATCGCTTTATCCGCCCTTCTGTTATCATTGGCTCTGGCAGGCTGTTCGACCCCACTCCCGGAAGGAAGCGCCGATGTAGCCGACTTCACAGCCCTGGTAAAGGGTGTATCATGGCCTGAGGCGCCGAATGCCATTGACAACAGACTGCAGAAAGCATTGTTTGACTTCTCCTGGGACTTCTTTCAAGAAGCGGCAAAAAACGAGGGCAATGTGTTCATCTCCCCCGCATCGGTATATCTTGCCTTAAGCATGACTTTAAACGGGGCGGACGGCGAGACACTGCAGGCCATGAAAGAGGCTTTAAAGGCCGGCGGCCTTGCCGAAGACGAATTTAACGGGGCAAACAGAGACTACATCTTAATCCTGCAAACCACAGGCGATAATACCGAGTTGTCCGTTGCCAATTCCATCTGGTACCGGGAAGACTTTAATCCGGACCCGGAATTTATCCAAAAAAATGCCGATTATTATAACGCTGCGGTCCGGGCCTTGAATTTTAAAAGTGCCCAAGCTCCCAATGCCATCAATAAATGGGTGAAGGAGAAAACAAGGGATACAATAGACAGAATTGTTGACAATATCGACCAGGATACCGTCATGTTCCTGATTAATGCCGTTTATTTCAAATCGGTATGGCAGAATCCCTTTAATCCTGCAAATACGGCTAAACAAAATTTCAAAAGCCCTCAAGGAACAGTCCCGGCCGACTTCATGCACCGTACCGGCAGCATGAATTATCTTGACACGGACGGCGTTAAGGGAGTCATTCTTCCCTATGATGACGGACGGTTTAATTTCTTCGCCGCACTGCCCCCGGCAGCTACCGATGTGCGCAGCTTTATTAAAGATTTAAACAGTGAAACATTCTTTAATTATCTTTTGCATGTCAGAAGGGGCAATATAAAACTGGCTTTGCCCAAATTTGAAACCCGGTATGAGGACAGCATCAAAGATGAGTTGGCAGCAATGGGCATGGAAATAGCCTTCGATCCCTACAAAGCAGATTTTTCCCGGATGAATGAAGGGCGGGAAAAGAATCTTTACATCAGCGGAGTAAAACACAAGACCTTCTGCAAGGTTGATGAAGAAGGAACCGAAGCCTCGGCAGTTACTTCCGTAGAGGTAGGAATTACTTCGACCCGGATAGAACCCGAAATCCCCATCACCTTTGACCGCCCCTTTGTTTACGGGATTGTTGATACGACAACCAATGCACCCTTGTTCCTGGGAATCATGGAAGATCCGACAGAGTAAAAGGCAATTAAGCCACCGGCCAAAATCCGGTGGCTTAATTGTTAGTCTTGAACTGCTGTAAAAAGAGATTAAAGCTTATTAATATTATCCAGATCCAGGCCTGCCTCCATGCCTATGGCCTGATTAACGGGCAGGGAAAAACAGATGCCCTTTCCGGGGGTATTCAACCCTACCTCATGGGTTATGCTTTCCATAATGGCATGCCTTTTCTCCCGCGGTGCCAGTATTAAGACAAGGTCTTTCTCCGGCTGGATGGTGATACCAAGATATTTTACCGCTTCTTTGGCACCCAAACCGCGCGCATGGATTAAGGTCCCGCCGGTTGCTCCGGCAGTCTTGGCAGCCTCCATGACTTGTTCAAAATAGCCGCTGTTGACAATAGATATGATTAGATGATAGGTTTCCTTTGCTGTAGCGGTCATTTCATCACTTCCCATCTGAAAATTCTCACCGGCCTGTTTCAGAGCCTGTAAAAGGGCATTGTTGATACTGCTTAAGCTGATTGTACAGGCGATTCCTGTCCCAGGCTTGTTAAAATCAATTTCCTTCCGGAGCCGCTTCAAAATAAAATTTGTCATATCCTTTGTCTGAATACTAAGGGAAATAATTTTTTTAGGTCCGCCATAGCCAAGAATGTCATAAATTGCCGACTTGGCCGTGCCGTACCCGTGAGTAAGAAAGAACAAAGGCATATTACTTTTATTAAATAACTTAATTAAAATATTGCGCAAACCATAATCAAGTATGGCTAGCAGTGCTTCCAGTCTATTCGCTGAACCATCTCCCATTGCTGAACCCTCCTTTTGCTTAATCCCCATATTAACAGGATTTGCAGGGCTTGCCGCTTTATTCAACAGGCTGGCTTCAGTCTGCCTCTTCCGAAGAATATTCCAATTCCACAATGGTATCCTCCGCCTCCGGAACAGCCACTTATCTTTCTGCAAGTCTCAGTTTGACGGCAAAGACCAAACCAAATAATGAAAGAGTGATGACAGGAGTCATGGCCACCAGGGCAACAATGCCGAAGGCATCGGTATATATATTGCCGCCGGCAGCTTCACTGGCTCCTATGGCAAGAGGAAGCATAAATGTTGCTGCCAGGGGACCCGAGGCAACGGCACCTGAGTCAAATGCTATGGAGTTGAAAAGGGGAGGAATATAAAAAGCCAGGATAAGAGCCACTATATATCCCGGAATAACAAAATAAAGAGTGGACAGTCCTTTGAGAACGCGAAGCATGGCCAAACCAACGGATATGGCAACCCCGGCAGACAGGCCGATTCCCATCGCCCTGCCGGAGATTGCCCCTTCCGTTACCTCCTCAACCTGTCTTTTTAAAACAAACACAGCCGGTTCCGCAGCAACAACAAAATAACCTATAACCAGGCCAACAAGAACCAAAGTCAAGGAACTCACATTTTCGATAAGGATGGCTCCCAGTTGATCCGGCATAAAGCCGATATTGGCGCTGGCTAAAAATAATATAAGGCCAAAGTAGGTATACACAGTGCCGGCAGCAATTTTCAATATTTTTTTCGTTTTTAGGCGCAGTTTCCATACTTGAAATACGGCAAAAAGAAGAATCATGGGAAGCAGGGCTACTGCTATTTGCAAAAAATACTCCCCAATATTAGTTCTATAAAGTGCAACTAGATCTGAAAATGATTGCAGCACCGGCACTTCCATGGCGCTGCCGCCCGAGGGGGTAAAAAACAGTCCTATGACCAGTACGATAATAATGGGCACAATAAGTGTAAGGGCAACAAAGCCAAAGCTTTCTTCCTCCGTTGTCTTATCTCCGCGAACAGACGCCAGGCCGAGCCCAAGAGCCATGACGAAAGGCACCAAAATGGGGCCCGTAGTCACCGCGCCGGACTCCCAGGCAATAGAAAGGAAATCAGGCCCGGTAAATTTGGAAAAAATAAAAGCTGCCAGGTAACAGCCAACCAGTATATATGACAAAGGCAACCGAAACAGAATTCTCAAAAATGCCCCCACCAGTGCCAGGCCTACACCAACCGAAACCGTAACAATAATAACGGAGTCCGGGACCCCGCTTATCTGGCCCGCTAAAATAATTCAATCCGGCTCTGCCACAGTGACAAACACACCTACCACAAAAGTAATTATAACTATCAACAAAAGGTTTCTGCTTTTAACTATGGTAGAGCCAATATATTCACCTATCGGAATCAAGGACATATCCACACCCAGGTTAAACAACATTATGCCTAAAATCATTAAAAATGCGCTGGCTAAAAACAGCGCCACTCCACTCCAAAGCGGCATTGGAGCAACTGTGAAATGCAGTATTAGGACAATAACTATAATCGGTATTATGGAAAATGCTGATTCCTTTAGTTTTTCCAACAGCAATTTTGCCATTTCATCACCCCGGCCATTATATAATTAATTAGAGTATCTTCTGGGAAAAGCGGCAATATAAAAAGCTGCCGGTTCAGCTGCATAGAGATTATTCATCCTTGTATTATTATTTATATATATTATTAAAATTTTCTTCTACAATAAAGCCGGATGCTCCCCCGCTGAATATGAAAAAGCAGAGCAATCCCTGCTTTTTCATATATCAACTATCTATAAGTATACGTTAAATTACGCTAAAACACAATATTGAGCAAAAACGGGGATAGTGTCAAGACACTTTAGGTTTTAATGCGAACCTCACACCACTCAAACAACACTACGTTTATTTAGCTCTTTTAATGCAAACCGGGTATGGCTGCTTCCACCTCTGAAAAGCGGCACATTATTCCGATACTCTTTGCCTCTTAATCTTTTTTGCCGGATGCGTTTCATCTCTTCATGAACAAATTGTTTTAATTCGATG
>DGEC01000033.1 GCA_002385745.1 Firmicutes bacterium UBA3936 | reverse complement strand
AAACTTTTCCACCGTCTTTGTAGGCTGATAAATCATTTGTGTACAAGAACGCCGCTTTATTATCTATGTAGTACACAGCAAGGAATTTTTCATAACTGCCGTAAAACCCCCATACACCGTCAGGAGTTGCATAATTTCCGAAAAGCTTGTCTGCTATTCCGGCTTGAGCTTCGGTTTGTCCTATTTTGATGCTTGCAAGCCCTGCCGGCGGTGCTTCCCCTGTGTATTCATCCCCCGGGACGATGACTGCCCGGTTGGCAGCAGCATCCCAATACACATTGAATTGTGAGGCCGTACCTTTCAGCATGGCCGCAAACTCCCGGAGCTGCAAGTAGTTGGTAGGGCCGTCAATTAGATAGGCCTTTTCAAATGCAATAACAGCGCCGTCCAATTTGAAGGACGTAGTGCTTTCCCTGACATTCTTCGTACTTTTTAAAGCGGCTGGGGCGGCGGTGCCGTTGTATGGCTTTCCTGTTTCGATGACTGCATATTCACCGTCCCAGTCTACATTGAACTGGGCGGCGGTGCCGTTCAGTAATTCCGCAATTGCGCGAAGCTGCAAGTAGTTAGTTCCATTTATGGTGTATGCCTGTGTTACGGATACAGGCTTGCTATTCAGCACAAAATTTGTTTTGCTCGGCACAGCAAGCAGCGTACTGTCGGCCGCTGCTGTTACGGCGGAAAAAAGATTAAGTACTGTATACAGTGCCAGAAACAAACTAAGAAGCCGTTTTTTCATGGTTTTTACCTCCTCAGCCCATAAACTATTCTTCGGAAGTGCCTGCAGTCTTCCTGTTTTGTCTCCACATTCCTATACTTCTCCTGCCCGGCAGAGAAAGACGTTCTCTGCCTGAATTAAAGTTTCGGACACCCAATTTCTAAGCTTTATCGGTTTCTTCTCTGAATACTTAAGAAGCCGGGGCCATAATTTTCCCGGCGCGCTTAAACAGGGCAAAGGAAAAACTTCTTTGGCGATCAATAAGCCGGTACAAGAACTCTGTACCGGCTTAAAGTATTCCGGCAGGGCAATATAGAATGGGGGTTTAAGCAGCCTATTTGAGTTGCGTTTAACCAAAGCAACCATTAATGGTTGCTTTAAGGTTTAATTATGTTATAATAATTGCCAGGGGTGATCCTATGAAAAATTACACTGCATTAATAATAGATTTAAAAAAATCTCGCTCATATTCAGTGGAAGACAGAAATTCTATACAGAAATACATCATTTCTGTAATTCGCAGTTTAAACGAAGTTTTCGCCGGTTCAATTGCCCGGGATATTGAATTTAGTTCAGGCGATGAGGTTCAAGGACTGTTTCTTTCTCCGGAATCGGCATTTCTGTATTTTAGAATATTCAAGATGCTTGTTTTCCCTGTTAGAGCCAGAGCAGGGATTGGCATGGGCGAGTGGAACGTAATAATTGAAAATGCAAGCATTACTGCTCAAGATGGCCCGGCGTTTCATAATGCACGCTACGCCATTGAAAGTGCAAAAGGTGCCTTAGGATATTCTGTGCTTTTCTATTCAGGAGGTGAGGTGGATTTATTTTTAAATTCTATAATTAATACATCTTTTGTGTTAGCAAGCAGCCACAACATATATCATAATGAACTTATGCTATTACTGGAATTGCTCTGCCCAATTGATTACCGTCAATTGATCAACCAAAGCAAAATTAACCTGATATTCAATCTTGCAGCATCCAGAAGAGATAATAGATATTATAAAAAAATTTACCGGAAAAGTAAATCGATAAAAAGGTACCCCTTTGATTATATTGATGCCATGAATTTTGAGCCCACTCCAATTGAGGCAATAGATGATAATAGTATTCTCTATGTTTCCAGCGGCAGGAAAAGGGGAGTACCTGTACAATTATCCGAAATTTTAAATATAAGCAGGCAGAGCGTCGACAAAACAATCAAGACCGCCAATATTTATGAAATCAGAAACCTGACCATTGCCGCTTTGAAATTTATGGATAAATTTCTATAAGAGGTATATTATGATGATTATGTATTTTTTGTTTATAGCTCATTGTCTTGCTGATTTTACACTTCAATCTGCAGAATTTTCTAAGAATAAGTTAAAAAACTTTACATATCTTCTATATCAAACATTAGTTTATGCCGTCATATTTTCCCTGGCAATTTTCCCTTTTGTAAAATTGAAAACGGCCGTTTTCCCTTATGTGATTATTACAGTTTCACATTTTATTATTGACAGTCTAAGAAGGCTCGTAGACAGAAAATTTAGCGGCAGGACAATTATGTTTACTTCCTTTATTATGGATCAGATTTTCCATTTCTCAATTCTTGCCGTGTTATATTATGCTTTTAATCTGGGTGGAGAAACAACAAGGCTATACGGTTTTATACATCAATGGCCATACCTTAATAATTTAGTTGTTTACTGCTTATTATTTGTTATCTTATGGGATGCTGCAGCAATTTTTGTCAAGAAACTATTAACGTATGTTATCGGTGAAAGCAGTTATGAGCAGGAGAATGATCCTCAAGTAGGACGAATAATTGGAAAGCTTGAACGTCTCATTATTTCCGTCCTGGTCTTAAGCAATCAATTTGGAGCAATCGGTTTCGTGTTGACCGCAAAAAGCATTGCCCGGTACAAGCAGCTGGAAGATAAAAATTTTGCCGAGAGATATTTGGTAGGTACCTTAACCAGTGTTTCGATTGCGCTTGCAACAACTATTATTCTAAAACAATTTCTAAAACAACATCCATAAAGGGTTGCTACAGCAAAAAGCAACGCCATCACAAAACAACAATAAAGGAAACAAAATTTCCGATAAATTAAGCCGGTACAAGAAACTCTGTACCGGCTTGCAAGCTTTTTATACTTCGGAAAGTGCAAAGCGTGCGCTATTGCCCGTGAGACAGTCCGGAGCCTTTACTTTTCGGCGTTTCTGACTGCTTGGGCCGGAGGTAGGCATTCCAGTAAGCGGTGCCTACGAAGACAATGCCGCCGATCATATTGCCGATGGTAACGGGTAGCAGGTTTTTCAGCAAAAAGCCCGACCAGGTCAGGTTTCCCAAAACGGCCGGATCCAATACGGATGTAATTACCGTTTCCCCTTTCAGCAGAATTCCCATGGGGATAAAATACATGTTGGCAATGGAGTGTTCAAAGCCCAAGGCAACAAAGGCAGTCACGGGGAAGATAATGCCGGCTATTTTGCTGATGGCATCCTTACCGGCCATGGAGAGCCATACTGCCAGGCAAACCAGCCAGTTGCAGAGAATACCGCGGACAAGGGCTTCCGAAAAGGCAAGGGAAACTTTGCCTCCCGCAATGCCGGCTGCCTTAATCCCTACAGCACCGCCGTTGAATTTCCAGATGCCGGAGAAATAAACAAGCAAAGCAACGATAAGAGCACCGACAAAATTAAAAATATAGACGAGTACCCAGTTGCGCAGTACCTGTCCGGCAGTTATTTTCCTGTCCAGGTAGCCTATGGTCATTACCATGTTATTGCCGGTAAAAAGCTCGGCGCCGCCAATGACAACCATTATTAAGCCGAGGGAGAAAACGGCGCCGCCAACCAGGCGGCTCAGGCCGTCACCGAGGAAACCGGCCAGATCATTGGTAACAACTGTGTTCAGAAGGCCGCCCATGGCAATATAAGCCCCGGCAAGAACAGCAAGCAGTATCAGGGCATGCGTAGCAAGGGAAGCTTTGCCTATTGCAGCATTTGCGGCACTTTTGGCGATGTTTGCCGGAGTGTTGGATAAAGCTGGTTCTGCAGCGGCTACAGTTGTCTCATTTTTGTTAACCATGAAAAACCCTCCCTTAATCAAAAATAATATAAAAATTTTCGCGGAAAGAGAAATCTGCAGCTGCCTGCCGGTGTCGGTTGTGCGAAAATTCACAATGATTTTCGCCCTTTCCTCCCGGACCGGCGCTTACCCTCCCATTATAAGGGAGCATTGCATTTTCGTCAATAAGATAAAGACTGTTGTGGGCAACTCGTACCCTCT
>DGEC01000042.1 GCA_002385745.1 Firmicutes bacterium UBA3936 | reverse complement strand
TCAGGATAATAATTCCATAGGTTATGCTGCTGCAACCGCCCCGGAATATCCGACGGGGAGAGGCAGCACTCCGGCATATATATTTGTCGATTCTGCGTGGATAAAGGGAATTGCAGGAAATAGGTCGAAAAAAAGTAAATAATCGGTTATAATTACTGTAATACCATGCCATTTAAAGGAGCTATGGCAGAATGAAGCCCATTGCTTTTATCGACTTGGAAGTAAATCCGGGTACAGGCAGTGTTCTGGATATTGGCTGTATTATTAATAATTCAGAGGGTATTTTTCATTCTAAATCCATGGCGAAACTTGCCGGATTCCTGAATGGTGCAGATTATTTATGCGGGCATAATATTGTTAATCATGACTTAAAATACATCCGGGATGTTATAGAAAAAGCGAAGATAGCACCTGGGAACATCATTGATACACTGTATTTCTCGGCCTTGCTGTTCCCCTGCAAACCCTACCATGCCTTGTTAAAAGATGAAAAACTGCAGACCGGCGAACTGAATAACCCCGTTAATGATGCATCAAAAACAAAGGGAGCTTTTCTTTGATGAAGTCAATGCTTTTTATGGTTTGGCAGATTCGTTAAAGAAGATCTTTTTTTTGTTGTTAAAAGACAAGCCCGGTTTCAGCGGGTTTTTTAAGTATATTGATTACAGTTTGCCGCCGGAGGACCCGGTACCGCTCATCAAGGCCCATTTTGCAGGAGAAATATGCGGAAATGCAGATTTAATCAGCATGGTAAAAAAGTATCCTGTGCCTCTGGCTTACTGCCTTGCTGTAATCAATGTAAAAGATCGTTATTCCGTTACGCCGCCCTGGGTTTTAAAAAATTATCCGGAAACAGACCGGATAATGGATCTTTTGCGAAACTTCCCCTGCCTGAGCGGCTGCCCATATTGTGATAAAGCGCAGGACCCCCGCCGTGCTTTAAAATATTATTTTGGTTATGATTCTTACAGAACATTCGGCGGAGAACCCCTGCAGGAAAAGGCTGTTAGGGCAGCTATTGACAACAAGTCTCTATTGGCCGTCTTCCCCACGGGAGGCGGAAAATCCATTGCTTTTCAGGTTCCCGCCCTAATGAGCGGAGAGAACGTTAAAGGACTGACAGTTGTTATTTCTCCCCTGCAATCGTTAATGAAAGACCAGGTGGACAACCTGGAGAAAAGGGGAATAACAGAGGCTGTAACCATTAACGGTCTGCTGGATCCTATAGAACGGGCAAAAGCTATAGAGAGGGTTCAGGACGGGTCGGCTTCTATTCTTTACATTTCTCCCGAATCACTGCGTTCGAGAACCATTGAGAAGATTTTGCTGGGTAGAAAGATCGTTCGTTTTGTAATTGATGAAGCCCACTGTTTTTCCGCCTGGGGGCATGATTTTCGCGTGGATTATTTATATATACGCGACTTTATTAAAAGACTGCAGGAAATGAAGAATCTTGCAGAAAGTATTCCGGTTTCCTGCTTTACGGCAACAGCCAAGCAGGCTGTAATCGCAGATATCCAGGCTTATTTTAAAGAGAAACTGGATTTAAACTTGGAAGTTTTCAGCTCCAGCATTGCCCGCACTAATCTGCGCTACCGGGTGATTGAAAAATCAAGCCAGGAGGACAAATATATTACCCTCAGAAAGTTGCTTCAAAGCAAGGAATGCCCAACCATTGTATATGTTTCGAGGGTCAGATTAGCTGAAGATCTGGCGCGCAGGCTTAGTGAGGACGGCTTTCCGGCAAAAGCATACCACGGTCAGATGGATAAGAAAGAGAGGACAGAAAACCAGGATGCCTTTATTACCGGAGAAATTTCTATTATTGTGGCTACTTCTGCTTTTGGTATGGGTGTGGATAAAAAGGATGTAGGTATGGTTATCCACTTTGAAATTCGATTCCCTGGAGAACTATGTCCAGGAAGCGGGGAGAGCCGGAAGAGATGAGAATATAACGGCAGACTGCTACATCCTGTACTGCGAGGAAGATTTAAACAAGCACTTTGTATTATTAAACCAGTCTAAATTAAATCTTTGGGAAATCCGGCAAATTTGGAAAGCCATTAAAGATATTACCCGTCTTCGCACCACAGTTTCCCAGTCTGCCCTGGAAATTGCCAGAAAAGCGGGCTGGGACGACAGTATCAGTGAAATAGAAACCCGGGTAAAGACAGCCATTGCCGCCCTGGAAAAGTCGGGGTATATAAAGCGCGGGCAAAACATGCCCAGGGTTTTTGCCAATAGCATCCTTTGCAGAAACGCCCAGGAAGCAATAGATAAAATTAATAACTCAAATCTGTTTGACGAGACTAATAAAGTACATGCCATCCGGATAATCAGGAGTCTCATAGCCAGCAGGAGCCGTAGCTGGGCGCAAGATGATGATGCAGAGTCGAGGGTGGATTACATTTCAGACCGGCTAGGCATTGAAAAGGCAAAGGTTATCGGAGTCCTTAACCTGCTTCGCCAGGCAGGGATTTTGGCAGACAGTAAAGACCTTACCGCTTATATAAAAAAGACAGAAAAGGCCAATCGTTCTTTGCAGGTTTTTAAATCCTTCAGCAGCATTGAAAAATATTTGGCTGAAGTGATAAAAGAAGAAGAGGCTACTTACAATATTAAAGAATGGAATGAAGACATAGAAAGCAATTGCTGTGAAAACGTTACCCCCAGCAAGATACGTGCGATACTGAATTACTGGACAATCAAAAAGATAATAAGATACAAAAAATTGGGGTTCTCCAAAAACCATATCCGGTTAATTTGTCTTGAAAAAAAAGAGAAACTAAAAGAGCGATTGCAGAAGCGGCAGGAACTGGCAAGGTTTATTATTGAGTATCTTTATTCACAAGCAAAGCAGGGAAAAGAAGATGACGGTGAAGAATTGCCGGTAGTTTTTTCTGTAAATGAATTAAAAAAGGCTTACGAGGAAAGTCAGAGCCTTTTCAAAATAGAAGTTAAGACTGCTGATATTGAAGATGCACTTTTTATTTGAGCAAAATTGAAGCTATCAAAATAGAAGGCGGTTTTCTGGTTATTTATAATCCTATGGTCATAGAAAGACTGGAGGATACAAGGAAAAATTACAAACAGGAAGATTACCGGCAGTTGGAGCGGTTTTATGAAAATAAAATACAGCAGGTTCATATCGTGGGTGAATATGTCCGAAAAATCCTGGATAACTACCGGGAAGCCCTGCAGTTTGTTGAAGATTATTTCCGCCTGAATTATAATTCCTTCCTGCGCAAGTATTTTAGGGGCAGAACGGAGGATATCCGGAGAAATATAACTCCCGGTAAGTTTAAACAATTATTCGGGGAGCTGTCTCCGACTCAATTAAGCATTATTAAGGACAACAAAAGTCAGTATATTTCAGTTCTGGCAGGACCGGGCAGCGGCAAAACCAGAGTGCTGGTGCATAAAATGGCTTCCCTTGTTCTAATGGAAATATCAAGCATGAGCAGCTGTTAATGTTGACTTTTTCCCGGGCGGCAGCTACTGTATTTAAAATGAGATTACGGAAGCTTATCGGCAGTGCAGCTAATTTTATTGAAATAAAAACTTTTCATTCCTTCTGTTTTGATTTGCTTGGCAGAGTCGGCAGTACTGAAAAATTTGACCGGGTAATAACAAGTGCTGTTGAGAAGATAAAAAACGGTGATGTGGAGCCCGGCAGAATAGCTAAATCGGTACTAATAATAGATGAAGCCCAGGATATGGACGAGCAGGTTTATGCTCTCCTGCAAGTACTAATGGATTACAATGAAGAAATGAGGGTAATTCGAGGATCCAGCGCCAAGTATTTGCAAAAGTTCATGGAAGAAAAAAAGGCAACTAAGTACGAGCTTTTGGAAAACTACCGCAGCAAAAGTAATCTGGTACATTTTACCAATCAGTTTACAGCCTTGATCAGGGGGCGCCTGAAAAAAATATAATCGTGCCCCATAGCCGCGAAAACGGGAGTATCCGGATTGTGCACTATGCAAACAATAATTTGCTTGCTCCTTTTGTGGAAGACCTTTCCCGCACAGACCTGGCGGGAAGCACTTGTGTGCTGACACAGACCAATGACGAAGCCTTGCAGGTAACGGGGATGCTGCTGGAACGAGGCATGCCGGCCAGTCTTATTCAGACGAATGACGGGTTTGATCTCTATGACCTTGTGGAACTGCGGTACTTCTTTAAAGAAGTATCCCTTGCTGCCAACACTCCGGTTATTGATAATGAAGTCTGGGAAAGGGCGGAAAAAGCTTTACTGAAACAATACGGGAAAAGCAGTCTTATTACTGTTTGTAAAAAAATTATTCGGGATTTTGCCGCTATTTACCCAAAAACCAAGTACCGCACAGATTTTGAGATGTTTATTAAGGAATCCAAACTGGAAGACTTTTATGCAGAATCACGGGAAACTATTTTAGTATCTACCATTCATAAAGCAAAGGGCAGGGAATTTGACAATGTCTTTCTTCTCTTGGAAAATTTCCAGCCGGACACGGAAGAAAAAAACGTCAGCTTTATGTGGCTATGACCCGGGCGAAAAATAACCTGACTGTTCATCTGAACGGCCGCTACTTAAATCATATCCGGACCGAAAATCTAATCTATACAAAAGATGATAATAAGTACGGAATGCCGGAAAAGCTGGCGGTGCAGTTGAGCCACCGTGATGTGTGGCTGGATTTTTTTATATCCCGGCAGCAGATTGTAAACAGCTTGCAAAGCGGTGACATCCTGTACTATAAAGACGGCCGGTGGCTGACGAAAGAGGGAATCAGGGTCTTTTATCCTTCCAAAAGCTTTACGGAAAAAATGGAGCGTATTATGAAAAACGGTTATATGCCTAAATTCGCCAAAGTAAGTTTCGTTGTTTTCTGGAAAAAGGAAGGAGAAGAAAAAGAAATAAAAATTATTCTTCCGGAAGTACATTTCCATAGGGAAAAGAGCTGAACTTGCTCTGGCAGTGCAGCTCTTTTTATATAACTTTTAAAACCTTCCGGAGGGCATAGGATATGCCTTCCTCAGCATTGCTGCGTGTAATGAAATTGGCGTGCCTTTTTACTTCTTCCCGGGCATTGCCCATGGCAACGGAATAAGTAAAACCCTGCAGCATTTCTATATCGTTTATGTCATCACCAAACACGGCCGCTTCATCTGGAGTGAGGTTGCAAATGTCAAGCAGCCTGTCAATAGCCAGCTTTTTGTTAACTCCTTTGGGGAGAATTTCAATGCTGCTAAAACCGCCCCTTTGCAGCAGAAACACATTGGCCTTGTCACCCACGGCTGTCCTGAGTTTTTCATACAGCGGCGGCAGCGGCGTCTGTGCAGAAAAGGCAAAAACCCGCACTGCCTGGTCATGGGGAAGAGCGGCGAGGGGAATCAGTTTATCTTTGGCCACTCCCCAGCCTTTTAATGCTTCTTCAGTCACTTCAAAGCGGAAAGAATGTTTTTCATCGGCCAGCTGCACCACTGTATTTACATCTTCATAGGCACTTATTGTTTCGACTGCCGTTTTAACTGCACTTTCCGGCAGATAGGTATAGAACTTTTGCTCATTGCACCAGATGCAGGCCCCGTTGTAGAAAACACCGCCATCGGCAATAAGGCGCGCTTCGGACTTGCTTAAATTAAGCATTTCGGCCAGCAGCGGCGGCCTTGCCGTTGCGGCAAATACTTTGATTCCTTTTGCCCTGCACTCTTTTAACGCAAGTTTTGTTTCTTCGGATATTTTCCCCTCCGGGGTTAAAAGCGTTCCGTCCATGTCAAAAAACAATGCTTTAATCATCTTCTCCCTCCGTTGGTATGACTTTTATGCCAAACTGCTTCCGAGAAAAGGACAGAAAGGAGCAGCCGGCCTCCTTTGTGAAAATCATAACATCATTTGCCAGAAAAAGCAAAAACAGTTTAGAGCTGTTTGCTTTTCCGTAAAGAAATCGGCAAATCCGGACAGGCAGAAGTCTTTGCAGAGGCAAAGCTTCTGCCTGTTTTTATAATACACAAACTTCTTATAGGGGCCAATGGGCCCTTAATAATTAACTATTGTATACTTTTAGAGGATTTAACCGTTTAATAAGTGAACGATAGAATGCATTCTATTAATTAACAGGCGAGGGGTGTAGATGGGTAATGAACTGGAGAAGCCGAGAAAATGTCGGTCATTTATAAATACCTTGTTAAGATAGGCTGCAGTCATGCCGATGCTGAAGATATTGTCCAGAGTACCTTTCTAAAAGCCTTTGTATATTTGGATGCAATCGATGCAGAGAAAATATCTTACTGGCTTTTTAAAGTAGCATTAAACCAGTACTACGATTTGTGCAGGAAAAAGCAAAAATTGCCGCTTGCTTCACTGCAAATTGAAAGTCTTGTCAATAATATGCAGGCAGAAGATTACCTCCCGGAAGATTATGTTTTGGACAATGAGAAAAGAAAACAAATTGAGCGGGTATTGCATTATTTAAATCAAGCCGGTAATAGGGAATGAGTAAAGATAGGTTTAATAAAAAATGTAAAGCATACTTGACATTTTATGCAAAGCAAACTATACTAAATATGTAAAGCATACTTTGCATTTCGGAGGTGTATCTTGAAAACAAGAATAGCAGAGTTGCGAAAAAAACATAAAATTACCCAGGAAGAATTGGCCATGGCAGTGGGAGTTACAAGGCAAACGATTACCTCTATAGAACGTGAAAAGTATACTGCGTCCTTGGTTTTGGCATACAAGATTGCAAAGTACTTTGGCACAACCATAGAGGACATATTTGATTTTTCCGAAGTGGAAGTGGAGGAGATTAAAAAATGATGGAATTTAAACAACAACTTAAAAGGCGGATTTATCTGGGAGGAATTTATTGTGTCGTTGTAGCCCTTTTGGTAATACTTTCCAGGATATTTGATGCAGAAAATATGGCCTTTGCATTTTCTTTGGGGTTTGCGATTGGCATTGAATTTGTTGCATTCTACTTTATCGCCAAGTACAGAGCCGCGTTAAGGGATGAAAAAAAACTCAAGCTCTTATATATCGAGGAAAATGACGAAAGGGAAAAACATATCAGTTATCAAATCGGCAGGACAGGGATTGTAATTATTCTTATCTCTCTTTCTGCCGCTATGCTGATTACAGTTCATATCAATCAAATTGTTTTTTTCACCCTGCTTGCAGCTACGCTATATACTGCAGTTATAATAGGCATCCTGAAGATCTTCTACAACAAAACAATATAGCGGGGCATCAAACTGCCAAAAAATGATCGCGGCAGCCCTGGGCATGGTTATGTCGTGTCCTTAAGCGGGCGGCCTGCTGCGGTCATTTTTTTTATAAGTATTGAAAGGAATCCTGAGGGGATAAGGGAAGTCATTACGTCTATAGAGATGAAAAGTGATATATTCATAGCAAGCAAAGACTTGATGATGTCTCTGTTTGCGGGCATTTGCTGTGTGGGAAGGGGGGAGAGATGAGCTTGGAGGATATTCTCATCAAACGGGCGGCCGCCGGAGATAAAGAAGTCTTTGAGCAGTTGGTGGATAAATACAAGGGATATGTGTTTGCGATTATTCTCAATCTTACAAAGGACGACTTTCATGCTGAAAATATTGCTCAGGAGGTATTCCTGCAGGTTTATCTCTCTTTACCCCGTTACCGGTTCGCAGGCTTTCGGACATGGCTGGGCCGAATTGCCGTCCGCAAAGCTATTGACTGGAAGAGAAAACAGCAGAGAATTCAGGCAAAGGAAAAGGCCGCTGCCTTGCGTGAGCAGCTGGCGCTGCAGGGAGAGCAAAACAGCATTGAAGAAACTATGCTGCAACAGGAGGATGCGGTAAGAATCAGAGTCCTCTGCCGGCAGCTGCCGGAAAGTTACCGGAGAGTAATAACAAAGTATTACTTCTCCGGAAAGAGCTGCCGGCAGATAGCCAGTGAAGAAGGCATAACCGTAAAAACGGTGGAGACCAGGCTGTACAGGGCCAGGCGGAAATTAAAAGAACGGTGGAAGGAGGATGAATGAATGAAACATTTTTCCCGGCAGGAATGGCTGGCCTTTGCCAAGGGGCAGGTAGAAGAAAAAAAGAATTTAAAAATGGAAAAGCACCTGCTGGTATGCAATAAATGCCTGGCAGAATATTTATCCTTTATTTCACCGCCGGATGAAGCTTTTGCCAACCGGAACATCAGCCCTAATTTTACTGCAGATGTAATGAAAAGCATCAATGCCTTGGAAAGCAGAAGATATGCAAAAAGAAGGGATCTATTCTACTATACGGCTGCAGCCTGCCTGACTTTTATCCTGATGTCTTCCGGAGTGTTTCAGATTTTTGTGAAAAAAATTCCGGAAATAGCGCAGGCAGAAAACCGGCCGGAGCAATTCCTTGAGAAACGGGAAACAAGCAGGATTCCATTCGGCTGGTCCGACAGACTGCTGGACAATACATTAACTCTACTGGATATATTGAAACCTAACGGTGATGAGGAGGGAGCAGATTGAAAAAGAGTAAGTTCATTACGTTTATCCTTTCGTTTCTACCGGGCGCAGGCCATATTTATCTGGGCTTTTTAAGCAGGGGATGTGTGTTTATAGGAGTTTTAGCGGCGGCTGTCTTTGCGGTCACGGGACTTTTTTATACCGCAGCCAATGCTGCATGGCTCCTTCTTCTGTTTGCTTTTTACTTGGTTTTGTGGTTTATTGCCTTAATAGACAGCATGGCTTTGTGT
>DGEC01000014.1:21596-27112 GCA_002385745.1 Firmicutes bacterium UBA3936 | reverse complement strand
GGTTATCCAGCTCTTTTTTCAGTTGAGCTTCAAAATTTAGAAAGTCAATGCCATCTCCTAAAACCTTTAAAATCTTCTCAGTTACCGAAAGGACTTTTGCTTCTACTAAGCGAACTACACCCATGAGGAACCTCTGCCTCCTTTTGGGGGTATTCATCTCGATGTGAGGTTCCTCTTCGCTTTCTTAAAAGATTATCCTTCCAAAAACCTAAAGTAATTTTACACTAACATTAATTTATGTTATTGGATGTATCCAGGCCGTATTAAACGCTGCCCGGGCAACACCGGCGGCCTGCACCGGCTTTGGCCCTTCTTAGAGGTCATAGTAAAAGGAAAATTCAGCCGGATGAGGAATACGGTTAATCTTGTCTGCTTCAGCCCGTTTAAGCCTTATCCACCTTTTCAGCAAATCTTTGGGGAAAACACCGCCGCGGGTTAAATATTCATTGTCTTCCTCCAGGGCATCAAGGGCTTCAGGCAGCGTTTTGGGCAAGGAAGCAAGTTTCTTCTGTTCTTCTTCTGAAAGCTCGTAAAGGTTGAAATCATACGGGCCCCACCCGTTTTCGCGGGGGTCTATTTTGTTCAGGATGCCGTCTAATCCCGCCATCAGTATGGCGGCATAAGCATAGTAAGGATTGCAGGTTGCGTCCGGGCTCCTGATTTCAAAGCGTTTTGCTTCCGGGGACTTTGCATAGGCGGGAATGCGAATGACAGCGCTTCTGTTTGATGTGGCATAGCCTATTGTTACAGGCGCTTCAAATCCCGGTACAAGCCTCTTGTATGAATTTGTTGAAGGGTTGGTGAGTGCGCAGAGGGATCTGGCATGTTTTAACAGACCGCCGATAAACCGGTGCGCTTCCTGGCTGAGTCCTGAATAACCGCTTTCATCATAAAAAAGCGGCTTCCCATCCTTTATTAGCAGCATGTGTACATGCATGCCGCTGCCGGCTTCCGAAAAAATCGGCTTGGGCAAAAAGGTAGCCGTCTTGTTTGCAGCAGCTGCGGCATTCTTGACAACATACTTGATAATCATTGTTTTGTCGGCCATCTCGGTTACTGTTCCAAGTTCAACCTCTATTTCAAGCTGACCGGGGCCTCCTACCTCATGATGGTGGTATTTTATATTAACTCCCCAATCTTCAAGCAATAAACACATCTTACTGCGCAAATCATATGTAGTGTCATGGGGCGGGGTGATGTGATATCCGCCCTTCAGGGGCACATGATAACCGGAATTATTGTAGTGGCCAATCCCGCTGTTCCACTCTGCCTGCGGCGTGTCCAGCGAGTAAAAAACCTTATTGGGACTGCACTCGTAGCTTACCTGGTCCAGAATATAAAACTCAAATTCAGGGGCTATGAGCATTCTATCGGCAATTTTTGTTTCGCGCAGGTATTCCTCCGCCCGCAGGGCTACATTGCGCGGGTATTCGGCAAAAGGCTTGTTCCCGTTGTCATCAATCACAAGTACATTGCCGATCATGGTAAGGGTAGGGGTATCTGCAAAGGGATCAACATGGGCACTGGAAAGGTCGGGAATAAAGACCATATCACTTTTTTCAACTTTTGCGTAACCGTAGTTTGAGCCATCGAATCCGATGCCGTATTTCATAACATCTTCATCAAGTCTTTCCGCCGGTATGGTTACATGACGCCAGCGGCCGGCAATATCAATCATTTTAAAATCAATCATTGAAATAGCATTATTTCTGCAAAAATCATGAATTTCTTTTAATTGGGAAAACATAATAACCTCCCCTGTTTATTGATTTTATATATGTAAACAAAATAGCATAAAAGAGGCAATTTGCCTGCCCGCACCTAGAAAACTTTGTTAAACAACCCGCGCACCAGGGAAACGATTGCCCGGATAAGGCGTACGAAAAAATTGGCTTTGTCAACATCCTCTGCGATGAAGAGAGGTTGGGTATCAAGGGTTTCTCCGTCAAGTTTAACCTGCAATGCGGCTGCTTTTTCGCCTTTTTCCACGGGTGCGCTGATCTTTTGTCTGTCTGTAATCACAAGTTCCAGTTCATCCTGCCTGCCCACAGGGATCAGAACACTGTAGTCCTTGTCCACAATAAGGTCAACAGTTTCTTTTTTACCGCCTTTAACGGTTATCTCTCCCATTTTTTCTCCTGCTGCCGCTATTTCTACAAATTCAAAGTTGCGGAAGCCGTAAGTAAGCAGTTCCTGGCTTGCCGCAAGTCGCGCTTCATCACTTTCCGTATTAAGGACAACCGATATTAATCGCATATCTTTTTGCATGGCTGTGCCCACCAGGCTGTATCCCGATTCCGGTGTCCAGCCGGTCTTCAGACCGTCGGCCCCTGCAAATCTTCCCAGAAGCGGGTTGCGGTTGTACTGTCGAATACCGCCGTAGGTAAATTCACGCTGGGATTCGAATTCCAGGACTTTCGGATACCGGGTAATAAGCTCCCGTGCCAAAACGGCAACATCCCGGGCGCTCATATAATGATTATCGGCGGGCAGACCGGTGGAATTTACAAAATGAGTGTTTTCCAGCCCCAGTTCGGCAGCCCGCCTGTTCATAAGCTGGACGAAAGCTTCCTCACTGCCGGCTATTAGTTCTGCGATGGCAATACAACCGTCATTGGCTGAGACAATGGATATTCCGCTGATTAAATCTTTGACGGTAACTTCAGTATCTACTTCCAGATACATTTCCGAACCGCCCGTCCTCCAGGCTTTTTCGGAAACCAGGGTTTTCTGTTCCCAGCTTATGTCTCCGCGTTCCAATGCTTCAAAGGCCAAGAGCAGTGTCATTAGTTTGGTAATGCTGGCCGGTGGGCGGGGTTCATTCTCATTTTTCAGGTAGAGAAAGCGGCCCGTAGAAAACTCTATCAGTGCGGCGTATTCAGCAGAGCTTTCAAAACCCGGGGTCTGGGCCAGTACCTTTGCCGGCAGTAAAAAAGTGAGAAAAACAAGCAGCAAAACAAGTGATTTTTTCAATTTGTATGCCTCCTGTTGCAAATATGCTGGATGTCTAATCACTATACTATAATATACGAAAACCTGCCTAAGAATCCAGTCTTAACAGTAAAAAAAACGCCTAAATACATAGTATAAGTCAGAGGTTTTTGCCGGAGAGAAAGAGAGACAGAATGATGAAAAGGCAGAAAAACCTTGAAAATATACGATAAATCGTATAATAAGCATTAAATGGTATATAATACAATAAGCATGCCTGAACTGATAATCTTTACAAAGTAAGAAGGAATCATTTGAGTAATGTAGAAATAAATAAATGTCAGGAATGAACTATTAACGTCGTGCAAAGGAGGAACAGTATAGGGCAAAGCAGTAAAGAGAGGCTAACTTGTGGCAGTGATAATTTGACCTCGTCTCTCTTTAAATTAGGGGATGGGGTTTTTTAAATGGCGGACAATTGTTGCAGGATTTTGTCCGGAAACGGCGAAATAATAAGCCTTGACTGTTCCTACAATGTTTAACTGTCATGGTTGTCTGAAAAAGGCGCAGGTGAGGAAAATGGAAGGGATTTTTCCCGGGGAGTTTATTGATGATCTGCGCAGCCGCTTTGATATTGTCAGTGTAATTTCCCAGTATGTTCAGTTGAAAAAAAGAGGCAGAAATTACTTCGGTCTTTGCCCCTTCCATGATGAGAAAACGCCTTCATTCAGTGTTTCTCAGGAAAAGCAGATTTTTCATTGTTTTGGCTGTGGCGAAGGCGGAGATGTTTTTACCTTCCTTATGAAAATTGAAGGACTGGCATTTCCCGATGCAGTACGTGAACTTGCCGATAGAGCCGGTGTCCCTTTGCCGCAAAAGAAAAGTGCGCGCAGCAGACAGGAAAAATACAGGGAACGCCTGGTTGAGATAATGGCGCTGGCCAACCGTTTTTTTCAGTATAATTTGCAGCAGCCCGGGAGCCGTGCAGCCTTGAAATATTTACAGCAAAAACGTGGCCTGAGTACACAGACAATAAAGGATTTTGCCCTGGGTTTTGCTCCCGACAGTTGGGATGCTTTAAAATCACTACTGACAAGCAAGGGGTATAAAGAGCGCGAAATAATGGCTGCGGGACTCCTTAGCCAGACCCGCCAGAATACCTATGACCGTTTCCGGAACAGGGTAATCTTCCCTGTTTTTGACCGGCGAGGCCGACTTGTTGCCTTTGGCGGCAGAGCTCTTGACGACTCTCAGCCAAAGTACTTGAATTCCCCGGAAACGGTACTCTTTAACAAAAGCAGAATATTATACGCGCTGCATCTGGCCCGGGAGGCAATCCGTAAAAATAAAAGGGCAGTTATTTTTGAGGGCTATATGGATGTGATCACTGCCCATCAGGCCGGCATCAAAGAAGCCGTGGCTTCCCTTGGCACTTCGCTGACTGTGGAACAGGCCCGGCTACTGCGCAATCAGGCGGAAGAAGTCATTATCGTATATGATGCAGACTCTGCCGGCCAGGCTGCCACCTGGCGCGGACTGCAGATTTTGCGTAGAACCGGCTGCCTTGTAAAAGTGGGGCGCCTGCCGCGGGGACTTGATCCCGATGATTACATCAGACGTTATGGCGGGGAAGCCTTTAGCAGCAAAATCCTGGAGCAATCACTGCTTTTAGTGGATTATCAGCTGGAAAGCCTGATGCAGCAGTATGACAGGGATAACAGTGAGGGAAGGCTGCTGTTGTTTGATAAAGTTATTGAAGTATTGGCTGATATCGAAAATGCAATGGAGCAAGAGGATTATGTACAGAAGGCAGCGAATTTGTTAAAACTACCGGCGCAATCCATTCGCCGGGAACTGGAAAAAACAAAAAAGCCCGGGCGGGCTCCGGGCAGAATTACACAGCAGCAAAAACTGCCGCGTAGCGGAGCGGAGGAAAAGGCTCCCCTGCAGATACTGGCTCTCTGGGTGCGTTTCCCGGAAATGAAGGCTGCCACGGCTGACTTGCTGGAACCGGAAGATATACCGGTGGAGTTTCAGGCTGTTTTTGCTGCGGCCCGGGAGGCAGCGGAACTATCTCCTCCTCAGCTGCTTTCCCTGTTAGCGGCAGAAAAACACCGGCAGCTGCTCCGCCGTTTATTATTGGAAGAAGAATATGATGAAAAAAAAGCGAGAAAAGCGCTGTCTGACTGCGTACAATATCTAAAGTATCTTAGAATAGTGCGCAAGCGTAAAGAAATAGAAGCTCAAATTGCGAAACTGGATAGCACAACAGCAAATGCAGAAATGGCTGCATTGTCCAGAGAATGGCTGACTCTGCGTAAAATGGAAGAAAGCATAAATCAGGCCAGGGAAGGAGGGAAAGGTGTTGAATAATAAGAAAAAACCGGAAAAGAAGGACACGGAGGAGAAGCAGCAATTAAAGAAAATACGTGAAAACCTGGTTAAACAGGGGAAGAGACAGGGTTTTCTCACTTACAAGGAAATAATAGAAAAGCTGCAGGAAATAGACTTGTCTCCTGAAGAAATCGATGAGTTCTATGACTACCTCTCCCACCTTAATATTAACGTGATAGATGACGATGACG
>DGEC01000014.1:10694-21405 GCA_002385745.1 Firmicutes bacterium UBA3936 | reverse complement strand
GATGACGATGACGGTGAAGCAATAGAGACAATTGCCGGTGATGATAAAAACTTAAAAGATGAAATTGAGAATGTGGAAGATATTGACTTGTCCGTTCCAGAGGGTGTCAGTGTAAATGACCCCGTACGCATGTATTTAAAAGAAATCGGCAAAATTCCCCTTTTAACCTCTGAGGAAGAAATAGAGCTTGCCCTGCGTATGGAACGCGGTGATGAAGAAGCAAAGCGTGCCCTGGCAGAGGCGAACCTGCGCCTTGTTGTCAGTATAGCAAAAAAATATGTCGGCCGCGGCATGCTGTTTTTGGACCTGATCCAGGAAGGCAATCTGGGACTGATTAAAGCCGTGGAAAAGTTTGATTATCGCAAAGGCTTTAAGTTCAGTACTTATGCTACCTGGTGGATCCGGCAGGCAATAACGAGGGCTATAGCCGACCAGGCACGTACAATACGCATTCCTGTCCATATGGTAGAAACAATAAACAAATTGCTCCGTGTTTCCCGCCAGCTTGTGCAGGAACTGGGACGTGACCCCACTCCCGAGGAAATTGCCAAAGAAATGAATATTTCCGAAGAGCGTGTGCGGGAGATCCTGAAAATTGCCCAAGAACCTGTTTCCCTGGAAACACCGATAGGCGAGGAAGATGACTCCCACCTGGGTGATTTTATTGAAGACCAAGAAGTGCAGGCACCGGCTGATGCGGCAGCCTTTGAACTGTTGAAGGAGCAGCTTGACGATGTTTTGGAGACGCTGACACCGCGGGAGAAAAAAGTTTTAAAGCTGCGCTTCGGCCTTGATGACGGCCGCTCCCGGACCTTGGAGGAAGTTGGCCAGGTTTTCGGAGTAACCCGGGAGCGTATTCGCCAGATTGAAGCCAAAGCACTGCGTAAACTGCGTCACCCTATGCGCAGTAAACGGCTGAAGGATTATCTGGAGTAGCAACCAGAAAACACAAGTTGTCCCGGGCTTGACGAGTACCCCTTTTTTGAGCTATAATAGGCAATGCACGACTTTTACGACTTTATTCCTCGATAGCTCAACGGTAGAGCAACCGGCTGTTAACCGGTGGGTTGTAGGTTCGAATCCTACTCGAGGAGCCAGGGCCCATAGCTCAACGGTTAGAGCTGCCGGCTCATAACCGGTCGGTTCTAGGTTCGAATCCTAGTGGGCCCACCACTGCTAATACGGCCCCTTGGTCGAGAGGTTAAGACACCGCCCTTTCAAGGCGGTAGCGCGGGTTCGATTCCCGCAGGGGTCACCATATAAAAGGGCGATTAGCTCAGCTGGGAGAGCGCCTGCCTTACAAGCAGGAAGTCGGCAGTTCGAGCCTGTCATCGCCCACCATTATAAAAACACAGCAGCCACAAGGATTTATAGTCCCTGTGGCTGCTTTTGTTTTTCCGCTTTTCTTTTTGCTGCCATTATCTTATGATTAAATAAACGGTATAGTTCTGTGTGCGGTGTTTGAGTAACGGGGCCCCTTAATAGAAAATACCTTTTCTATTGAATAAGATAAAGCAAGGGAGGGGAAGCGGTGCGGGAGAAGGCAGGATTCTATGCGGAGGCAAAAACTAACACGGCGGTTTGCGCCGTGGTAAACCTGTTACTCGTAGTTTTAAAATTTGCCGCCGGTTTTTGGGGACGCAGCAGTGCTCTTGTTGCCGATGGTTTACACTCGCTGTCAGATCTTCTGACAGATTTGGCTGTTTTTATCGGGTTAAGGTTCAGCGAACAGCCGGCCGATGAGTGCCATAATTACGGACACGAAAAATATGAAACACTGGTAACAGCTTTAATAGGTATTTTTCTGTTTATAGCAGGCTATGAGGTCTTAAAGGCCGGGGTTGCAAAAATTATACAAATTGCCCGGGGGACAATACCGCCCGGCCCCTCGCATATTGCCCTTGCAGTTGCCCTTTTGTCCATTATTGCCAAGGAAATCCTTTACCGCTATTCGGCAGCGGTTGGCAGGCGCCTGAACCTGCCGTCCGTTACTGCCAATGCCTGGCACCACCGGTCCGATGCCTTTTCATCCATCGGTGTTTTTATCGGCATAGGCGGTTCCATACTGCTGGGAGAAAAATGGCTTGTTCTCGATCCCCTTGCTTCAGTAGTTGTCAGCCTGTTTATTTTTCAGGTGGCTTACAGGGTTATTGTTCCAAGCATCCATGAACTTACCGATGCTGCAGTCAGCGAGGAGCAAAAGAAGAAGATTACTGACATTATACATTCCTGTGCGAAAGTAAAAGCTTTTCATAAATTGCGTACCAGAAAAATTGGCAATAAAGTTATTATTGACATGCATATTCTGGTGGACAAAGAAATTGATTTAATAAGTGCCCACAATATTGCCAGTTCCCTGGAGGAAGAGTTAAAGCAGGTTTTTAACACTTCAGCAATTATTACCATTCATGTGGAGCCGGATGTCACCGCCTAAACGGGCCCGGTTAAAATCTTCACATGAAAGGGCACTTGGAGTGAAGGAATCTTTATTTTTGTAGCGAAATGTAATATAGTTGCCGGTTGGAGGCAAAACGACTGCTATCTGCTATTTCAGGCAAAAGTAAATTACCGCCCATAAAGCTGTTTACCTGTCAGCAAAAGATAGATTTTTATGGGAAACACGATATTAAATGAAATGAAAAGGAGGAAAGCTATGTTAGATCTGAAATCATTAACAGAAGCAGTAGGAGAATTGGATGAGGAAAAGGTACTTGCCGAGTTGAGAGATTTTGTAGCCACAAACCCTTCAGCAGAGGAAGCACAGCAGGTTGTCGCCGCCTGCCAAGCCGGTATGGGCGTTGTTGGCGATTTGTTTGAAAAGGGAGAGTATTTTGTTGGCGATTTGATTTTTGCCGGTGAGCTGTTAACAAACGCCATTGAAATCCTTAAGCCCGTATTGGGAGGAAAAAGCACTGCCGGAATCGGCACCATAGTCCTGGGTACCGTTGCCGGCGATTTGCACGATATCGGCAAAAATATTTTTAAGAGCATGGCCGAGGCGGCGGGTTTCGTTGTTTATGATTTAGGTATCGATCAGCCTGCCGACGCTTTTGTTGAGAAAGTAAAAGAAGTCAAGCCGGATATTGTCGGAATGAGCGGAGTGCTGACACTGGCACTGGAATCCATGAAAGTAACAGTTGATGCCCTTAAAGAAGCAGGACTGCGTGACAGCGTTAAAATAATTATCGGTGGCAACCCTGTCACGAAGGAAGCCTGTGAGCAGATTGGGGCAGACGCCTTTACTACAAATGCAGCGGAAGGCGTAAAAATCTGCCAGGGCTGGGTACAATAGCAAAAATGGCGGAGTGACAAGGTTTAGGCCTTGTTGCTCTTTTTTTGTGTGTCCGGAAAGAATATAAAGCTAGACACCATAGCTTTTGCAATTGCAAAGAATTGCAAATATATATCATAAGAGGGAAAAATAAAAAAAGCTGTTTAGAGAGAAAAATATGATTGAGGTGGAGACAGATAATGAGTGAAAAAAACAAAATGCTTTACCGTCTTGAAGATGTGCCGAAGCCTTTTTCCAAGGCCTTTGCACTGGGGCTGCAGCATGTGCTGACAATGTTTGGCGCCACCGTTGCCGTACCCTTGCTGGTGGCCCCGGCCATGGGCATGGATGCCGGGCAGACAGCACTGCTGGTGGCTGCGGCAATGCTTTCGGCAGGAGTGGCTACTTTGCTGCAGGTCAACTTTGGCACGCACCTTCCCATTGTACAGGGGATGTCTTTTGCCTTTTTGGGGCCGTATTTTGCCATTATTGCGGCAGTCTCGGGGGGAGGCGCCGATCCCGCAACTGTTATGACCTACATAACGGGAGCAATACTGCTAGGGGCAGTGGTTGAGGCTGTCATCGGGTTTTCAGGTTTAATGGGAAAAATTAAAAAAATCTTGACACCCGTAGTCATTGGCCCCGTTGTAACACTAATCGGTCTTTCCCTTTTTGAAAGCGGCGCTCCCAAGGCGGGAACAAACTGGTTCCTTTCCGGCCTGGTAATAATCCTGATTTTTGTTTTCTCATTAATTGTCGGCCGTAAAAAGCCGGTTTTCTCTTCCTTCAGCATTCTTACTGCGGTTGTAATTGTCTATCTGATAGCCCTAATTCTAACATTAACCGGTTTTTACGATCCATCCACACCGGGGTATGTTGATTTTGCCCCAGTGAAGAGCGCTGATTGGTTCCGTATTAATCTTGTCTTCCCCTGGGGGATGCCCCGTTTTGATTTAGGATTTTTCCTGGTTATTCTTGCCGGCTACCTGGCTTCCATAATTGAGTCTTACGGCGATTACCATGCTATAGCTTCCATTGTCCAAACCTCTGAACTGAAACCGGCCCAGATAAACAAGGGTATCGGCATGGAGGGTGTCGCCTGCTTTTTGGCCGGTATTTTTGGCGGTTTGTCCAATACCAGTTATTCGGAAAACATCGGCCTGGTTGGCCTGACCAGGGTTGCCAGCCGTTATGTTGTTAATGTTGGCGCAGTAATTCTGATTATTCTCGGTATCTTTGGTAAATTCGGCGGAGCCGTGGCTTCGATTCCGGAACCCATTGTGGGAGGTCTTTATTGCTCCCTGTTTGGCCTGATAGCCGCTGTCGGTATCAGCAATACGGCCAAGGCGGATTTGACATCCTCGCGCAATCTTTTGATTATAGGCTTTATACTCTTCATGGGCTTAAGTATACCTGCCTATTTTAATTCTTTGGAAGCTGCCGGTACTCCCTTTGTTATCGAAGGAGCCACCTGGCTTTCCGACATCATTAACAATATCGGCAAAACCAGCATGGCTGTTGCCGCTATTTTCGGCTTAATACTGGACAACCTTATTCCCGGGACACCCAAGGAGCGGGGAATCGAGGCATTAGATAATTTAGGGGAGGATGGGAAAAAATAAAAGCGGAGGTGACTTCAATGAGACTCACTCCGCGCCTGCAGGCAATTGCCGAATTAATACCTCCCGGCAGCGTTATTGCTGATATTGGGACTGACCACGCTTATCTTCCCGTTTACCTATTGCAGGAGCAGATTTGCCGGCGGGCGGTTGCCACTGACGTCAAGGAAGCACCGCTGGAAAGAGCCAGGGAAACGGTGGCTGCTTTTAACTGCCATCAGAAAATAGATCTGCGCCAGGGCAGCGGCCTGCAGGCAATTGAATTCGAAGACCAGGTAGATACGGTGGTAATAGCCGGACTCGGGGGGCGGACGATAGCCAAAATATTGGCGGAAGGCCGAGACAAGTTAAATTGGCTGAAAAGGATAATTATGCAGCCCATAAATGAAGCCGGGTATCTGCGCTTGTTTTTGGCGGAAAACGGCCTGGCCATAATACAGGAAAGACTGGTGATGGAAAACCGGCATCTTTATGAGATAATCGTTGCCCAGCCCGGCAGCGAACAGGAAAAGGACCCTTTTCGTTTATCCTTGGGGCCCCGATTACTGGAAAACAATCCGCCCCTTTTGCCGTTTTTACTGCAGCAAAAGATTAAAAAATTGCATACTCTTAAAAAAAGCCTGCAGCGGGCGAAAAAAGAGGATGTATCCGCGAAACTGCAAGAAGTCGAAAAAGAGTTAACATTTCTTCGGGAGGTGCTTGCCAATGCAGCTCAAAGTTCAGACAGTGATTGATATACTGGAAAAATTGGCACCGAAAAGCCTGGCCCTGGAATGGGATAATGTCGGGCTGCAGTTGGGCAGCCCGACGGGAAATGTGAATAAAATATATGTTGCCCTGGAGATTACAGAAGCTGCCCTCAATGAAGCAATTGAAGCGGGCGCCAATTTCATCGCAACCCACCACCCATTTTTATTTAAGCCCCTAAAAGCTGTCCGCACCGATGAAATGCGGGGCAGGATTATACAGCAAGCCCTGAATGCCGGCCTGCATATTTATGCCGCCCATACAAACCTTGATTTGGCAGACGGTGGCGTTAATGATGCTCTGGCTGCCCGTATTGGCCTTCAGGAAACGGAAATCTTGCAGCCGGCAGGAGAGGAAAAACTGGAAAAGATTGTTGTTTTTGTCCCCCGTGGATACGAAGACAAGGTGCTCTCGGCAATGGCTGCCGCCGGTGCCGGCTGGATAGGCAAATACAGCCATTGTTCTTTCCAGGCTCCGGGTACGGGTACTTTTCTACCGCAGGAGGGGGCAAAGCCTTTTCTGGGCGAAATAGGGCAGCTGGAAAAGGCTGAGGAAGTACGCCTGGAAACAATTATGCCGGCTGAATTGCGCAAAGGTGTGGTCCAGGCTATGCTGGAATCTCATCCTTACGAAGAAGTTGCTTATGACATATATCCCTTGCTTAACAATGGGCGACCTTACGGTCTGGGCAGGCTGGGCAGGCTGCCTGCTCCCGTGACTCTTGCGGAATTTTGCCGCCGGATAAAGAAAAGCCTTGATATCCCCTTTGTCCGGGCTGCCGGTGACGCCGGGAAAACCGTCAAGAAAGTGGCAGTCTGCGGCGGAGCCGGAAGTGACCTGATAAAAAGCGCCATATTTGCCGGCGCCGATGTTTTGGTTACCGGAGATTTGAAATATCATGAGGCACAGGAGGCATCTAACGGCGGTTTGGCTGTAGTAGACGCCGGTCATGATGCCACAGAAAGAATCATTGTGCCTGTACTTTGCGAATACTTGCGCAAACAGCTGCAGTTGTCAGGCTATCAGACGGAAGTTGTTGCTTCGACCATCGAAACAAATATATGGCGCGTATATTAGACAGGCTTTAAGCCTGTCTTTTTATCTACTGAAAGGGAGGTGGCCAGGGTGGAAGAACTGCAAAATTTATACAAACTGCAAGAGATTGAACTGCAGCTGGAAAAATTGCAGCAAACCCAAAAATCCCTGCCGGTTATTGCAGAGTTTAAAAAATTGCAGGCTGAAACGGTCCGGGCAAAGGAAAAGCTGCTCAGAGCAAAGTCCGATTTTGCAGAACTTTGCAAACAGCAAAAAAGGCTGGAACACAGCCTGCAAAGGAACGAGGAGGAACAAAAAGCCGTACACAACGAACTCTATAAAGGTATGAACCACAGCCCCAAAGAACTGGAACAGTTAACGAAAAAAGCGGAAATATTGAAAGATGAACAAAGGGAGCAGGAAGAAAAGCTTCTTGACATCATGGAAAAAAGGGATGAGCAGGAAAAGAATATAAATACAATAACAAAAAGATACCAGGAAATGCGCGGTAGCCTGCTGCAGCTGCAAAAAAGCGGGAAGGCGGAGTTGCAGGAAATTAGAAGCCAAAAAGAAAAGCTGCTGGCAGAACGCCAGCTGCTTCTGCAGCAGATAAGTCCGGCTCTAATTGACGAATACCGCAAGCGGCGAAAACAATTCCACGGCCGCCCGGTAGTCGAGGTTGCCGGTAATGTCTGCAGCGGCTGTCGTGTCAGCGTCTCTTCTTTGATTAAAAGCAGCCTGCGGCAGGGGGGAAAAAACATCCGCTGCGAGAACTGCGGCCGCCTTTTAATAATGAGATAATCCGCATGAGAAAAATTATGATTTCTTCCGGACAGGAATCCAAATTTCGCTGTATGCGTAATCCTTTTTATGTTCATCCATTTTGGTAAAAGAAAAACTGGGCGCATTGACTAATTCATAGCCGGAGGAAGGAAGCCATTCTGCGTATATTTTTGCCATTGTGTTTTGCAATGTAGAAGGGAACGGTCCTTCGTTCGGAAAGACAGCCCAGGTACAGGCTTCCACCGGTACTTTTTCCAGGCGTTCACTTATCTGATTTTCAGTTGTTAAAACACCGATTAAGTGGGTTAAATATCCTTCTTCTTTTAAAAAGTTGGCATCAGCGTCGTAAGAAACATTGACAATTTCATAGGGCTCCATATTTTGCAAGCGGTGCATTTCTTCTTTTTGTTCATCCGTTATACTCTCGGCAAGCTTAACAATCTCGTTATTTACACCTTCAAATTGCATGGGAACACGTTTACTTACACCGGCAAAATTAAAGGCCGGTTTGTTCTCGATTCTAAACTCCATCGGAACTCCTCCCTTGACGGTTATTATAAATGACAATTTGGGAAATGTTTTGCTCAGGCCTTTTTTTATTGCTTCAGAGGGCAGGAAGCCGCTCCATTTCTTAAATGCCCGGGTAAAGCCGTCTGTTGACTGATAACCATATTTCAAGGCAACATCCGTTACTTTTTCTCCCTGCAGGAGATCTTTATTCGCTTCGGACAGTTTTCTGTTTTTTATATATTCATTTAATGTCAGCCCTGAAAGATAAAAAAAGACCTTTCTGAAATGATGGTCGGGAATCCCGGCATATTCAGAAATTTTGTTAAGAGAAAGTTCAGTGGTTAGATGCTCTTCAATGTATTCAATAACCTGATTCAGCTCTTTAAACATGATTCCACCGCCTTTTATAACATAATACCAAAACCGCATTAGTGATGCTCGACTTTCTTTAATAAAAAATATCGGATTCCGGCTAAAAGCTTACATGGAGAAGACATTCATGATAGGGGGAAAGGCGCTGTTTTCAAGGGAATGATACCTGGCATGTCTTGGTGAATAGGCAAAGAGGTGTTCATTATGCAAGGAAGGGACGGAAGAAACTGCATTTTGACAAAAACCCGTCTTGAAGCTATTATGCTGTTTGACGGAGGAAGATAGAATGATACTGCTTAGTGCCCGTTTAGTTAAAAAATCTTTCGGCGCCGACCCGGTGTTGGACGGAATAGATCTGGATTTAAAAAAAGGCAGGCGCCTGGCCTTGCTGGGAGCCAACGGCAGCGGCAAAACTACTTTACTGCGCATCCTGGCCGGCGAACTGGAACCGGACGAAGGCAGGGTGACAACAGCCAGGGATTGCCGCCTGGGCTACCAAAGCCAGCAATTCTCTTTTACCCCGGGCAATACGGTACTGGATGAAGGGCTGTCGGTATTTGTTCACCTGGCAGAGCTGGAGCGGGAAATCCGCCGGCTGGAGCGGGAAATCGCCGCTGCAAGCCCCGAAAAGCAGTCCAGGCTATTGGAGCAATATAGTGCTTTGAACCAGCGCTTTGAGGATCTGGACGGCTACAGTTATCCCGCCCGCACCCGCAGCGTCTTAAGCGGTCTGGGCTTTAGTGATGAGGATTTCTCCCGTCCTGTGGAAGCATTAAGCGGCGGCCAGCAAAGCCGGCTGGCTTTGGCGCGGTTGCTGCTTGCGAGTCCCGATATCCTGCTTTTGGACGAGCCGACAAACCATTTGGATATCGAGGGCATTCAGTGGCTGGAGGACTATCTCCAAAACTATAAAGGCGCCTTGTTGTTTGTTTCCCATGACCGCCGTTTCTTAAGCCTCCTGGCGGATTCAGTCTGCGAACTCACCGGAAAAAAGCTGGAGCATTATGCCGGCGGTTACGGCTTTTACCGCGAGGAACGGAAGAGACGCCGGGAAAAACAGTACAAAGAATATATTGCCCAGCAGGAATATATTAAGAAAACCGAAGAATTTATAGCCCGCAATATTGCCGGGCAAAATACTCGGCAGGCCCAGAGCAGGCGGCGGGAACTGGAGAAACTGGAGCGCATTGCCCCGCCGCCCGGGGAACATTTAAAAGCAGCTTTCAAATTCAGCCAGCGCCGGCCAAGCGGCCGCCATGTCCTGGAATGCCGCAATTTAACCATGGAATTTAACGGCCTGCCCTTGTTTAAAAACATTTCTTTTTCTATTGAACGGGGTGAACGGGTGGCATTAATCGGGCCCAACGGCTGCGGCAAGACTACTTTGCTGGAGATTATCTGCGGTTTGCGACAGCCAACGGCAGGCCGGGTAAAATACGGGCACCATGTGAAAATAGCCTATTTCAGCCAGAAGCGGGTTGACCTCGACCCTGAAAAAAGTGCCGCAGAAGAAATTTGGAGTGTGCGCCCCTTCTGGACCCGGGGACAAGTCCAGAACCTTTTGGCTCGCTTCCTTTTCCGGGGCGAGGAAGCCTTCCGGCAGGTAAAACACATGAGCGGCGGCGAGGCCACCAGGCTGGCACTGGCCAAACTGCTGCTTGCGGAAGCCAACTTTTTGGTACTGGACGAGCCTACCAACCACCTGGACATAGACGGCAAAGAAGTGCTGGAGGAAGCTCTGAATGAATATCCCGGTACACTGCTGACAGT
Source organism: Firmicutes bacterium UBA3936 (assembly GCA_002385745.1). Classification (GTDB taxonomy): domain Bacteria; phylum Bacillota; class Dethiobacteria; order Dethiobacterales; family Dethiobacteraceae; genus DTU027. The sequence goes on along the minus strand of DGEC01000014.1, from coordinate 11,298 downwards.
TTCCCATGACCGCTGGTTTTTAAACCGGGTAACTTCCGTGACCATGGAACTTTCTGCGACCGGCATCGAGCGCTTTCCCGGCAATTATGACTACTGGTTGACGAAGAAAAAAACGGAAGAAACCGGCAGGAATGCGGACAGGAAAAAAGTACAACAGCTTAAGAACGAGAGAAAAGCAACCCGGGTTTTGTCTCCCAATGAAATTTACCGGCGGCAGCAAAAGCTTGCTCAACTTGAGGAGGAAATCGCTAAAAACGAGGATTTAAAGCGGCAGCTGGAAGAAGAAGTAAATGAGGCCTCGGCAGACCACGAGCGTCTGACCGAACTGGCTTTCAGGCTGCAGGAGCTCAATCAGCAACTGGAGGAGCTCTACCGGAGCTGGGCTGCCGTCGGGGAAGAGTTGGAGCAAAGCAAGTAGCAAATGCTTTGGTTAAAATTGTTTTTGACATTATCCTTCTTACATGCTATACTACATATTCCGGAGACAACTACAAAGTAGGTCGGATAGTCGCGGGGACACATGTTCTCGAGGAAAGTCCGAGCTCCACAGGGCAGGGTGCTGGGTAACGCCCAGTGAGGGTGACCTCAAGGAAAGTGCCACAGA
>DGEC01000014.1:0-10388 GCA_002385745.1 Firmicutes bacterium UBA3936 | reverse complement strand
GACTGGCCGGCTAGGTAAACCCCACCCGGAGCAAGACCAAATAGGGGAGAGATGACGTTGCCCGCCGATTTCCCGGGTTAGGTCGCTTGAGGAAACAGGCAACTGTTTCCCCAGATAGATGACTATCGCCCCGCCAGGGGAACAGAACTCGGCTTACAGACCTGCTTTGTATAAACTCCAAAACCGCGCATCATGCGCGGTTTTTTTATAAAAAGCTGCTGTTAAAAATATTTAATCTTTATTTGCTTGCAATCTGGTAATTTTATACTGTATGATTTTATATAGTAACATGTCAGAAGGAGGATACCATGAGAAAATATATATCCCTGTTGCTGGCTTTGCTGTTGCTGTTCCTGCCGGCTCCTGCAGTTGCTTTTTCCGATCTCGGCGGGCACTGGGCCGCTGATGTTATCAGGGAAGTGACTGCAAAACGCCCCGATGTTATTCAAGGATATGAGGACGGGACAGTAAGACCCGACAGAGCTGTTACCAGGGCTGAATATATCAAGATGCTGGTGACAGGCATGGGGTTCATGCTCTTTGACATTTCCGAGGCAAATTTTGCCGATATCGGCAGCCACTGGGCTAAAGAATACATACATACGGCTATGAGGACAGGCATCCTTCTCAACTGGGAAGAAGGCGAGGAATTTCACCCTGACTTGCCCATTACCCGGGAGGATATGGCCAAATATACTGTCAGACTGTTGGGCTATGATACTTCCCAGGCAGATCCTCCTGATTTTACTGACAGCGAAGAAATAGCGGAAAGCTGCCATCCCTATGTGGCGGCTGCCGTAGAAAAAGGCCTTCTTCAAGGCTACCCGGACGGGCGTTTCAAGCCCAAACGGCATTTGAACCGGGCGGAAGCATTTGCCGTTATAGCCCGTTTCCTGCAGGAGCTGGAGGCAAGGAAATCACTTTTGGGAACAGAACTTGACGGGCCCTTCGGCAACGTCAGCCACAACGGGTTTGTTGCCTTGCAGGATGACTGGATCTATTATAGAAATCCTTTAGACAACAATTGCCTGTATAAAGTCGGAAAAGACGGCAGCGGCAGCACCAAACTGACTGACAGCCCCTGCATCCATATTTCCGTTTTTGGCGAATGGGTTTATTACTCCAACCCGGACGATGAGGGGACGCTGTACCGTGTGCGGACGGACGGCACGGACAATGAAAAACTGGTTGATTTGAGAGTTTCATTTTTAAACGCGGACAGTACGGGGGTTTATTTTATCAATAACGACGACGGCAATAGAGTATACAGGATTTATGGGGACGGCACGGGGCTGACCATGATTGCCGACTTCAGGGCGGATATTTTGAATTTGTCGGGCGAGTGGCTTTATTTTGTCAATCTTAAAGACAATGAATGCCTTTACAAGATTAAAACCGACAGGACTAAACGCACAAAATTAAATAACCTCCGCACAAGGTATATTAACGTTGTGGGCGACTGGATTTATTACTCGGCATACCGCGACGGCGGAATCTACCGCACCAAAATTGACGGCACGGAAACTGTCCGGGTGAGCGGCATCCCGGTGCAGAATATGAATGTTTTTAAAAACAAGATTTATTTCATAAATGCCAAGTATGACCAGTACCTGTACAGCATAAATCTTGACGGGACAGACATGGAACTGGTTGCCGCCGACGAAGCGGAAGCCTACAAAAAGGTCCTTGGCTGGCTGTATTAGACCCGGAGCATGTGCTGAAATTATGAAAAGTGTCTGCAAACGGTAATAATTAATAGAAAAGTGCGCAAAAAGCAATTTCCTGCCGTATGCAACAGGCAGGAAATTGCTTTAATTTACTTTGTACCGGATGCTTATTTCCGTTTATTCTCAAAATATTTCAGGATATCAAATCCGGCCAGAGGACGGGCATAGGCACCCACAGTAGTTACACTGAGGGCATCTTCCCCTTCGAAATTGCTCATGCCAAAGCCGAAGCCTGCGTCGTGCATCAGATTCGGATTGAGGACAAAAAGCCCCTGCATGCCGTTGCAGGCATCTTCGACCCAGCTCATCAGATAGGCGTCATCCCGGAGTTTTATATAGAAGCAGTGAGAACTCCACATCCAGCCGCCGGCGTTGCCCGGCAGTATAATTGTCCAGGAATAGGACTCCGGAGTACTGTAGACATGGATGGACTGCATGAAATCGCCGTATATCCAGGCAAAGGCCTTGCCGACCAGGTCCGTTGTGAAACCGTGGCGCTCCACAGCCGGGGGGACGGGGCCGCCTTCCGTTTCCAAAACACCGAAATGGACCGTACGTCCGACTTCCCAGGGCTTGCGCCCGTTGCCCATTTGTGCATCCACACAGGTGGCAAGGGCTTTTGAGAAGTCTACTGCCTGGGTCAGGCAGCGCAGCGGTTTGCTGCCGGTGCAGATGTGAGAGTAAACGATAATGTCGGGTGCCGGTTCAAAGGCCTGGTAGATTTCTTCCTGCCATTCTGTTTTGCCTTCTTCCCGCCATTTGAGGGTGGAGGTATCAAGAATTTCGTATTCCCAGGCAGGACCGTCATCAAAGCGGAGGGTAAAACGCTTGCCTACCAGGTAATCGGATGTCTCCATGGTATTGGAACTGGTCATGATGTTCCTGCCTTCAAAAATCTTGCTGTTTGTTTTGATGATTTCATCCACCTGTTCCTGGGTGTAGTCAGGATACAGGAACCTGGGGCGGTAGTGGGGACGTGAGCCTTTAACCTCCGGATTGATCTGCTGCTTCAGTGTCTCATCGTCCGGCATTTTGGTGCCGTGGTAGGTAAGGGGTTCAAGGTTTGTGGACCAGCCTGTAACTTTTCCTTTGCCTTCATAAACCCGGTAATCAAGTTTATCCTGCAGGTCAAAGCCGAGACGGACGCCGATATGCCTGACGTTAAAAAGGTCGATTACTTCCAGTGTGAAGGTGCCGGAATATTCCTGCTCCACCCGGGAATAGATATAAAGCTTGTCGTTTATTTTGATGTAATCCGAGGGTGCCGTTATGGTGATGCGACCGCGGGGGTTGCTCAGCTCGACAAAGGAAGACCAGATTAATGAAGGAAAAAAGTAAAGCATTTCTGTGCCGTTGTCATCTTTCCAGTAAGTTCCCAGGCCTTCGATACGGTTGGTGTAGCCGTGCCGTTCTTCGGGAGCGGACCCGCCGGTATCCACATAGCCGAACATGTAGTGGCGCCATACCTCCCGCTTGTCCGGTTCAAAGCCGCAGAACCAGACCTCAAAAACAGTAACAAGGTTGGTTTTTTTGTCAATAACAATATTGTATCCGCGGACGGTATCGGGAATCATATGTGTGAATAAAATAATCTGTCCCTGTTCCTTTGCCGCATAAGGGGCGCTGACAGGCGCGGCATCACCCTCTTTTAGTGTAAGTGTGTCCCGGGTGAAGGAATACTCCAGTGTGGGGCCGTCATCCAGGACAATTTTCAGCGATTTCCCGGCCAGGGCATCCGAAGTTGGGGAAGCGCTTTCGGCCCTTGCGGCAGGTGTGAGTTTTTCCCGGATTTGTTCTTCAGTCAGCGGTGTGTACCTGTCATAAAATGTTGCCCTAAAGTAATTCATTGATCTAACTCCTTTCCTTTTCCTGGTATTTACGGCTGGGTCATGTGTCCTGACACCGTTTCCGCAGCCGCCTTGTTTTACTTAATTATAGCAGAATACAGTCATTTGGTATATCATTAAAAATATACCTTACAGGCTTATATCCGGAGAGCAGGAAAAAGGAGAGCCTTGGGAGAAGAAGTTCTTGGAAAAATGAATGCCGGCTGCTACCGGAGGTCAGGTTTTCCGTTTTCTTTTTTATATAAAAGGCACGTCGGAGGGAGTTGATATTGCAGTAAGCCGGACCGGTAAAAAAAAGAAGATACGGCAGCAATTTTGTCAGAAACGGAAAAAGAAGCAAAGCACACTCAATGCACGGTATATTATTGAGGATGCGACAGAAATTATGAATTGGAGGTATTTTAGTTGCAACATTATCGTAATTATGATTGCACAGGCAAAAGAATCATGTCCCCGGCAGATACATTGTTGGAATCGCAGGAGACACAGGAGACAAACAAGAGGATTAACAAGAAGGATTTGCTCAGGAAGTTGGAGAGGGAAAGGGAAATTCTGAACTGGCTTGCTGCTGAAAAGGATTTAAGCAGTGAGGAACTGCTAAATCAGAGCAAAAAAATTGACAGACTGATTAATTGCTGGTATCGCTTTAAAACCGGGATGTCAAATTAATTTTTTATGCAGGGCAGAACGGCAAGTCCCGGTTTCGGCAGAGAAACGGACGGGCTACTGTACGGGGAAACAAGAAAGGGATAGTAATTGGTTCCGTACGCGCAAACAAAAAAAGACGTACTTCAGGCAATTGAAGCCCGGGAGAAGGGTCTTTCGGAAAAACAGGCGGCGGAGCGTTTAAGCCGCTATGGCAGAAACGTCCTGGAGGAAAAAGCAAAGAAAACTTTGCTGCAGAAGATCTGGGAACAGGCAAGGGACCCCATGGTTGTTATTTTGATTGCAGCTGCAGCAGTATCGGGTCTGCTTAAGGAAGCGGCCGATACTGTCATTATCCTGGCAGTGGTTGCCTTAAATACCGTTATTGGCCTTGTCCAGGAAAGCAAGGCGGAAAAGGCCATTGAAGCACTGAAAAAAATCAGCGCCGCGCAGGCAAAAGCACTGCGTGACGGACAGGTACGTTCCATTGCGGTAGAAATGATTGTTCCGGGAGATATTGTGCTGCTTGATGCGGGAGATATGGTGCCGGCAGATATGCGGCTTTTGGAGAGTTCTTCCCTGCGGATCGAAGAAGCTTCCCTGACCGGTGAGTCGGTACCGTCCGAAAAAGATGCCGAAGATGTTTGCACTGCGGACTGTCCCCTAGGAGACCGGATTAATATGGCTTTTAGCGGCAGCACCGTGGTCTATGGCAGGGGCAGTGGAGTGGTTACGGCAACGGGAATGAACACGGAAATCGGACGGATAGCCGGTCTCATCATTTCTGCCGAAGAGGAAAAAACGCCCCTGCAGCGCAAGCTGGCTGAAATCGGAGTCATTATAACCCGGGCGGTGCTTGGCATCAGTCTTGTCATTTTTCTTGCAACCCTTTTTAAGCTGAGGGAGTTAAGCCTTTCCGTTGTGCTGCAGGCCTTTTTATTGGCCGTCAGTCTGGCGGTTGCCGCCATCCCCGAGGGACTGCCTGCCGTTGTTACGGTTGTTATGGCCCTTGGTGTGACCCGTATGGCAAAGAGAAAAGCTATCATCCGCAAACTCCCGGCGGTGGAAACTCTGGGAGGGGCGGAAATAATTTGTACCGACAAAACCGGTACTTTGACTCAAAATAAGATGGCGGTAAAACAGATATGGTTTGGCGGCCGGCATTACAGTGCCGGTGACTATCTGGCTAAAATCAACGACCGGAAGCTTGCGGATATCTTAATGCTTGCCAATGATGCGGAAATTGACGGTGACAAAGAAATCGGCGACCCGACGGAAACGGCACTGAAGCGGTTTGTATTGCAAAAATATTCTTTGCAAGATTTTCAAAAGAGCAAAAGGCTGGCAGGGCTGCCGTTTGATTCGGAGCGCAAAATGATGACTGTCATAAATGCCGGGAAAGACGGATCTGTTGTCCATACCAAGGGCGCTCCCGATGAACTGCTGAAAATCTGCACCCATATTTACGACGGAAGCACCGTGCTTCCCCTGACAGAAGAAGATGCCGCCGGCGTACAAGAGGCCAACAGGGAAATGGCAAACAAAGCCCTGCGGGTGATCGGAGGGGCTTACAAACCGCACCGCCAGGACGAGGAGCCGGAAGAGAAACTGATATTTACCGGTCTTGTGGGAATGATAGACCCGCCGCGTCCCGAAGCGTATGCTGCGGTTAAAAAATGCAAAGACGCCGGAATAACGCCGGTTATGATTACCGGAGACCATATAGCAACGGCCGTTGCCGTCGCCCTTGATCTCGGGATAATAACGGATGCCTCCGAGGCAATTGAGGGTCGTGAACTGGATGCTCTTAGTGACGGACAGTTTGCTTCCGTTCTGGATCGTTATAAAGTATATGCCCGGGTAACTCCCGAGCATAAAGTGAGAATCGTAAAAGCCTGGAAAAAAGCCGGCAAAGTGGTGGCTATGACCGGCGACGGGGTTAACGATGCTCCTTCTCTCAAAATTGCCGATATCGGTATCAGTATGGGCATTACGGGGACGGATGTTGCCAAAGATGTTTCGGATATGCTGCTTGCCGATGATAATTTTGCCACCATTGTCAGTGCCGTGGAAGAGGGGCGGAAAATTTACACCAATATCCGTAAAGCTGTGCAGTTCCTGCTGTCTACGAATATGAGTGAAGTTCTCTCACTTTTTATCGCCACACTGGTTTTGCCTGCAGGTGTAAGTTTTTTGAGCCCTGTCCACATTCTCTGGATCAACCTGGTTACAGACAGCATTCCGGCTATCGGCCTGGGAGTGGATAAAGCCGGGCCTTCTTTAATGAATGAACCGCCGCGGGATACCCGGGAAAGCTTTTTTGCCGGGGGGTTGGCCGTAAATATTATTTACCAGGGACTGTTTATTGCCTTGTTTACTCTTGCTTCGTATTACCTGGGCATCCGTGTTTCTCCGGCAGTAGCTACAACCATGGCCTTTGTCACACTGTCCACATCACAGTTTGCCCATGCCATAAACATTAAGCGCGGCAGTGAAACTGTCTTTTCCCTGCAGACTTTCAACAACGGCATTATCTTGCTGGGCGGCTTTTTGCTCTTTTCTCTCAATGCACTGATTCTAGGTGTTCCCGCCTTGGCCTCTTTGTTCAAGGTAACGGCCCTTTCGGGCAGCCAGTGGCTTTATGCAATTCTCCTTTCCTTTGCCATTGTTCCTTTTGTTGAGGCAGTAAAACTGATTCAGAGGATGAAAGCCTGAAAAAAGAACCCGGACGGGAGCTTTGGAACCCCTGCAAAAGTGTTTTTACTAGTGTTAATATTGCCAATATTCAATTTAAATGTTACTGTATAATTAAGGTTTTATTGTTGGGAGCTGTTAATAGATTAAAAGACAGGGGAGGCTGAAGAATGACGACATGGCATGATTTTCTGCTCCGGGAAGGCAAGGTCCCGGACTGGCCGTACCCGGTAAACTATGATGCCGGACGGGAAATTGAGGGAGACGTACTGGTTGTCGGCGGCGGCATTGCGGGCTGCTGGGCTGCCATTAGCGCCGCCAGGAACGGTGCCAGGGTAATACTGGTGGAAAAGGGAGATACAATCAGAAGTGGAGCGGGGGGACCCGGCTGTGACCATTATTGCGATATCCCCACAAACCCGCTGTCCAAAGTTGATCCCGATGAATGGGCGCAGGAGATGACAGGACCCTATTCAAACGGCATCGGTACTCAGATTCAATGCCGCGAAGGCTATGACACGCTTCTGGAATATGAGCAGATGGGCGCGAAAATCAGGGATGACAGGGACGAGTACCTGGGAGTGGAAGGAAGGGATGAAAAAACAAAACTGATGGCTTCCCCGCGCCAGAACAAGGACCACTGCCGGAATACCGTCCTCCGGGTTTGGGGTTCTACCTTTAAGCCTGCCCTGAAGAGAGAATGCAAGCGTCTCGGGGTGCGTATTTTTGACCGGGTCATGGTTACAGGCCTGCTGAATGAGCACGGCATACCGGGCAGGCGGGTTGTAGGGGCGGTAGGATTCAACAACCGTACGGGAGAATTTCTGGTTTTCAAGGCCAAGGCCACTATTCTCTGCACAGCGGGGAACCATACCCTGTATGTCCTAAATACCGAGCTTTCCGGGTATAACAGTTTCCGCTCGCGCACCATGACGGGAGACGGTTTTGCCATGGCCTGGAGGGCAGGCGCCGAATTGACACTGATGGAAACGACGGGTCCGCTGGTACTGGGGCTCGGCTTCCGGCACACCTGGTACGGCGGAGCCGGCGATGCCAGTTACGAGAATGTGCAGCTGGTTGACGCCAACGGCAAAAAACTGCCCATTCCCACCCAGGGCTGGCGGGACGGCAGCATGCCCGACGCCTTTATCCGGTTGCTGCCAACCATCCGGGAAGGAGTCTTAAAAGGCGAGTATGCCCTGCCTTTTTACGGGGATTTCCCGGCCATGCCGCCCGAGGAACAGCGGGCTACCTGGTTTATGATGTTGCGGGAAGAATCAACTTCCCGGATTATCGTTGATACTTATACAGCTGCCGGTTTTGATCCCGCCAAGCACCAGCTGATGAGCTACCAGCTTCTTGAGGGTGACAGTCCCAGGCAATGGCGTGTTCCCGGCCGGGGAGGGGTTCTTGTGGACTGGAATTTAAGAACCAGCCTAGAAGGCCTCTATGCCGCCGGGGAGCAGATGTTTGCAGCCCGGGACCACAGCTTCTGCGCCGCCACCGGCAGGTATGCCGGCCGCAAAGCGGCGGCATATGCAAAGGAAGCGGCCGAACCTGTTATTTCAGCGGAACAAGTGGCAAAAAAGAAGGAACGTATTTATGCACCGGTCAAAAGGAGCGGCGGCATAGAATGGAAAGAACTGCATGCCGGTATTGGCAGGGCAATGCAATATTTCTGCAGTGAATACTTGACCGATTCTCTGCTGCAATTGGGGCTGCAGACGCTGCAGGAAATCGAAGAGGAGTATGTACCCAGGCTTTATGCCCTGGATCCCCATAAACTAATGCGCAGCCTGGAAGATTTAAGCCTTCTTACCCACGGCAAAATTATCATCCAGGCGTCGCTGGCCAGGAAGGCAAGCAGCAAGCTGCTTGATTTTTACCGGATAGACTATCCTGAGGTGGATCCCGAAGAGTGGAACAAATATCTAGTTATAAAAAATGAAAACGGGAAAGCGGTGACCAGGATGCTGCCCCAGTACTTCTGGGGTGATATGAGGAAAAATTATGAAGCCCACAACCGGGACTATCAAGGTGTATACCAGGGGAAATGAGGAGGAAAAAAGCATGACCGATAAAAAAACAGTAGCGCTTCCCAATATTACCACGCCGAACACACCGGTAATTTTTAACCCGGAAAAGTGTGTCGGCTGCAATCGTTGTGTGGAAGTTTGCCAGATAGACGTCTTTATCCCCAATCCGGAGAAGGGAAAACCGCCAATTATACTTCACCCCGATGAGTGCTGGTACTGCGGCTGCTGTGTCAACGACTGCCCGCATCCGGGAGCCGTGAAATTCAACTGGCCCCTGCAGCAGCGGGGATACTGGCGGGATAAAGAGACAGGCGAAGTTTTCCGGCTAAAATAATCCTGTCTGTATTATGCCTGTATATTGTCTCTTGCGGAGATATAATACAGGCTCTTTTTTGCAAAACTGCCGGGCAGCCCGCTGGGCCTGGCTGCCCGGCAGGGAAAAGACCGCTGCAGGGTGAATATCAAAAAAAGAGATTCTTTATGTCAAACGATAGGAGCTTGTCATGATTAAAAAAGAACTGCTGCAGTTGTTGTTTGAGGCGGCCACTATTCAACGCTGGAATGATCATAACAGGCCGCACAAAGGCTTTACGGAACTTGATAAACAAGCCCACAAAATGATTTATGCCTACCTTCTGGCCAAGTTTGAGGAAACGGACAGGAAGGCGGATATAAACTGGAAACGCCTGCTGGAAGGCGGAATTTTTGAGTTTCTGCACCGCATTATTTTAACGGACATCAAACCGCCCATTTTTCACAAATTAATGGCGGAAAAGGGGGAAAGGCTGAACCAGTGGGTGTTGACACGGCTTGAGGACTGCCTGGGAGGTATGAAAGACGACTTCTTTGCCAAATTTAAGGCATATCTTCTGGACAGCTCATACAGCGCTCCGGAAAAAGTCCTGCTGAAAGCATCCCATTACCTGGCGACAAACTGGGAGTTTAGATTTATCTATCATTTAAATGCCAACCTTTACGGGCTGGAGGAAACCAAAAGGGCTATTGAAGATGAAATTGAGGACCACTATCACCTGGCCGGAGTCCAGAAGCTGCAGCTTGGCAAAAGAACAAGCCATTTCATGGACCTTGTGGGACAGCTGCGCTTTCAGCAGCGCTGGGCACAGACGCCCCGCCTGCCGGAAACGTCAGTACTTGGGCATATGCTAATTGTTGCCATGCTTTCCTACCTGATCAGCATTGAACTGGAAGCCTGCAACCAGCGGGTAGTCAACAATTTCCTGGGGGGGCTTTTCCATGACCTGCCGGAGGTGTTGACCCGGGACATTGTTTCACCGGTTAAAAGGGCCGTTGCCGGCCTGGACGAAGTTATTAAAGAAATTGAAAGCCGCCAGATGGAAGAAAAGCTGTTTCCCCTGCTGCCGGCAAGCTGGCACGAACAGCTTCGCTATTTTACGGAAGATGAGTTTGAAAATAAAATT
>DGEC01000115.1 GCA_002385745.1 Firmicutes bacterium UBA3936 | reverse complement strand
GACATTTTGCCGGGAGAAATAGTGACCATAGACAAAAAAGGTTTAAATTTCGAGCGCTATGCGGAAGAAGAAAAACAGGCATTATGCATTTTTGAATATGTTTATTTTGCGCGGCCGGACAGCAACATCCTCGGGCGCAACGTGCACATGGTGCGGAAGCGTTTCGGACGCCGCCTGGCAGAGGAACACCCGCTGGAGGCGGATATAGTTACCGGTGTGCCCGATTCGTCGCTCTCAGCGGCTTCCGGTGCGGCGGAGCAACTGGGTTTGCCCTACGAAATGGGCTTTATCAAAAACCGTTATATCGGCCGGACTTTTATAGAGCCTTCCCGGGAAATCCGGGCCCTGGGGGTGCAGTTGAAACTGAACCCCGTGCGTCAGATTGTGGAGGGCAAACGGGTGGTTATGGTGGATGATTCCCTTGTCCGGGGGACGACTTCCATGCGCATAGTGGATATGCTGCGCATGGCCGGCGCCAGGGAAGTTCATGTCCTGATAAGCTCCCCGCCCATTATTGCTTCCTGCTGCTACGGTATTGCCACTGCCTCCGGGGAACTGATTGCGGCCCGGATGAGCAAGGAGGAAATCACCCGGGCCATCAGGGCAGATTCACTTGGCTATTTAAGCGAAGAAGGCATGCTTAAGTGCCTGGACCTGCCCAAAGACAGCTTCTGTACAGCCTGTTTTACCGGCCGGTATCCCGTTCCCTGGCCGAAAGAGGGGAAAAAAGGATAATATGTTTCCAGGAAAGAAAAGCAACAAAGACAGCGGAGGGGTGTGAATGCCGTGTCTACCTATAAAGATGCCGGCGTGGATATTGCTGCGGGTTCAGAGGCGGTACGCTTAATGCAGAGCCACGTCCGCTCCACTTTCCGTCCCGAAGTGCTGCAGGATATTGGCGGCTTTGGAGGGTTGTTCGCCCTGGGAGACAGGTACCGGGATGCGGTTCTGGTGGCCGGTGCGGACGGTGTCGGCACCAAATTAAAGGTTGCCTTTATGCTGGACAGGCATGATACTGTCGGCATAGATGCCGTGGCCATGTGCGTCAACGACATTATTGTCTCTGGTGCTGAACCCCTTTTTTTCCTTGATTATCTGGCCACGGGCAAAATTAAGCCGGCAAAGGTGGCGGAAATTGTCGGCGGGGTGGCGGAAGGCTGCCGCCGTGCGGGCTGTGCTTTAATCGGCGGCGAAACGGCGGAGATGCCCGGCTTTTATGGTGAAGGGGAATATGACCTGGCCGGCTTTGCCGTCGGGGCGGTTGAGAGGCGGCGGCTTGTAGACGGCAGCACCATAAAAAAAGGGGATATCCTGATCGGGCTTTTGTCTTCAGGTTTGCACAGCAACGGCTATTCCCTTGCCCGCAAAGTATTTTTTGAAAAAGCGGGACTTGGACCTGAGCAGTTTATTCCCGAACTGGGGAAAACCCTGGGAGAAGAAATGCTGACACCGACCAGGATTTATAGCAAAACAGTCCTCGGGCTGCTTGCAAAAACGGAAATCGGCGGCATGGCCCACATCACCGGCGGCGGCTTTTATGAAAACATTCCCCGCTGCCTGCCTGCCGGCCTGGGTGCGGTTATTGACAAAAAGAGCTGGACGGTGCCTCCCGTCTTTAAGATGCTTGCCCGCCTCGGCGGGATAGCGGAAGAGGAGATGTTCAGGACTTTTAATATGGGGATTGGCTTTGTCCTGGTTGTTGACAAAAACAGGACTGATGATGCAGTTAGATACCTGGTTGAAAAGGGGGAAAGTCCGTGCATCCTCGGTGAAGTCAGGGAAGGTGAGGGAGTAAAACTGTAAAGTTTTCCGGAAGGAGGCGGTATAATGAAAAATATATCCGTGCTGGCCTCGGGCAATGGCACTAATTTGCAGGCTATTTTGGATGCCATTGAGTCCGGCCGTATCCGGGGAGCCCGGCTTGTCCTGGTTATCAGTGACAATAAAGAGGCCTTTGCCCTGGAGCGGGCAAAAAAACACGGGATTCCCGCTATACATATTGATCCGAAAAATTACGCCTCCCGGGAAGACTTTGACCGGGAAGCGGTGGCCCGCCTGCGGGAGGCAGGGACGGACCTGGTTGTTTTGGCCGGTTTTATGCGGGTTGTTACTCCGTATTTTGTCCGTTCCTTTCCCCGGCGGATAATGAATATTCACCCGGCCTTGCTGCCGTGCTTTCCGGGAGCACATGCAGTGGAGGATGCCCTGGAATACGGCGTAAAAGTAGCGGGCTGTACAGTCCATTTTGTTGATGAGGGAGTGGATACGGGCCCCATTATCCTGCAGGAGGCGCTGCCCGTCAGGGAAGACGATACGCCGGAAACATTGCGGGAGCGCATCCATGTACTGGAGCACCGCCTTTATCCCCGGGCTATCAGCCTCTGGCTGCAAAATAAAATCACTATTTTGGGAAGAAGGTGCCTGATTGATGAATAAAAAGCTTGCCCTGTTAAGTGTTTCCGATAAAACGGGCATTGTGGATTTTGCCCGCGGCCTGGTCGAGACAGGATACACCGTTGTTTCCACCGGCGGAACCAAAGATGTGCTTGACCGGGCCGGGGTGCCTGTCAGCAGCATAACGGAAATAACCGGCTTCCCCGAAATTATGGACGGGCGGGTAAAGACACTGCACCCTAAAATCCACGGCGGCATCCTGGCAAAAAGGGATCAGCCTTCCCACAGGGAAGAGATGCTTAAGCACGCTATCCCTCCCATTGACCTGGTGGCCGTCAATCTTTATCCCTTTGCCCGCACTGTGGAGAAGCCGGGTGTGCCCCTGGAAGAAGCCATTGAAAACATTGATATCGGCGGACCCGCCATGATTCGGGCGGCCGCCAAAAACTACCGCCATGTTGCCGTGGTTGTCAATCCCGGCCGCTACGGTGAGCTGCTTGCGGAAATAAGGGAAAAGGGCGGCATAAGCGAGAAAACCCGCTTCCGACTTGCCGTGGAAGCTTTCAGCCATACGGCGGAGTATGATGCCATTATTTCATCCTGGCTTTACGGCAGGCTGGAAGGCGCTTCCCTTTTTCCCGAAACCCTGGTGCTGCCTCTGAAAAAAGTGCAGGACCTCCGCTACGGGGAAAACCCGGAGCAGAAAGCCTCCTTTTACCGAGCACAGCGCATTCTGCCCGGTTCTGTGGCAGCCGCCCGGCAGTTGCACGGACGTGAACTTTCCTTTAACAATTTAAATGATTTAAATGCCGCCTGGGAACTGGCCCGGGAATTTACGGAACCGGTTGCGGTGGCAGTCAAACACACCAACCCCTGCGGCGTAGCCGTGGGCAAAGACATTTACCATGCCTTCTGCCGGGCATATGAGGCCGATCCCGTTTCTATTTTTGGCGGTATAGTGGCCGTCAACCGGCAGATAGACGTACCGACGGCGGAGAGAATGAGCGAAATTTTTCTGGAAGTGATAATTGCTCCTTCTTATGACGAGGAAGCAAAGAAGATATTGATGAAGAAAAAGGACCTCCGCCTGCTGGAAGCTCCGCTGTCCGCGGAACGGGACGGGCTGGACTTGAAAAAAGTTTCAGGCGGGCTCTTGCTGCAGACCTTAAACTTGGCCCCCGTCAGCGGTGAAGGCTGGAAAAACGTAACCAAAAGGCAGCCCACGCAAGAAGAACTTGCAGATATGGTTTTCGGCATGAAAGTTGTCAAGCATGTTAAATCAAACGCCATAGTCCTGGTTAAAGACGGCCGGACAGTCGGAATTGGCGCCGGTCAGATGAATAGGGTAGGAGCGGCCGAAATCGCCCTTAAGCAGGCCGGAGAAAAGGCCGCCGGTTCCGTCCTGGCATCCGATGCCTTTTTCCCTTTCCGGGACACGGTGGATGCGGCGGCAAAGGGAGGCGTAGCAGCCATTGTCCAGCCGGGCGGCTCCGTAAGGGACCAGGACTCCATAGCCGCCTGCAACGAATACGGCCTGGCCATGGTGTTTACCGGCATCCGTTATTTTAAACATTAATCTCAGGAGGATAAAAATGCGTGTACTGGTGGTTGGCAGCGGGGGGCGGGAGCATGCCCTGGTCTGGAAGCTCAAACAAAGCCCCCTGGTGAAGAAAATTTACTGCGCACCGGGCAACGCCGGCATAGGCAGTATTGCCGGGTGTGTAAATATTGACGCCCTTGATTTTGCCGGACTGGCGGCATTTGCTGCCGAAAATGACATAGATTTGACCGTTGCCGGGCCGGAAGCGCCCCTGGCGGCAGGAATTGCCGACTATTTTGCAGAACGGGGGCTGCGGCTGTTTGGCCCGGTAAAAGAGGCGGCGAAACTTGAGGCAAGCAAGGTTTTTGCCAAGCGTTTGATGGAAAAATACGGTATACCCACGGCAAAAAGCCTCGTCTTTACAGATCCTGAAGAAGCCCTTTCCTATCTCGGAAGGGCGGAGACGCCGCTTGTGGTAAAGGCGGACGGGCTGGCCGCCGGAAAAGGCGTAATAGTGGCGGAAACTTTGGCCGAAGCGGAAGCTGCGGTACAGAGGATAATGGTCAACCGGGAGTTCGGCGACGCCGGCAGCCGGATACTTATTGAAGAATTTCTGGCAGGAGAGGAAGTTACCGTCCTGGCCTTTACTGACGGCAAGACTATAATTCCCATGGTTTCTTCCCAGGACCATAAAGCGGCTTACGATAATGACCAAGGCCCCAATACCGGCGGTATGGGAGCCTACTCGCCCGCGCCTGTCCTGACAAAAGATCTTTGGGAACGGGTTAAAACTGAGATACTTTTACCCACCGTCTCAGGACTGCGAGCGGAAGGGATTGTCTACCGAGGTGTCCTTTATGCCGGTCTGATGATTACGGCGTCAGGCCCGAAAGTCCTGGAATATAACGTCCGCTTCGGCGATCCGGAATGCCAGGTCATACTGCCCCGCTTAAAAAGCGACCTGGCAGAAATAATGCTTGCCGTCATTGACGGCAAGCTGGAAAAGCAGGAAATCAGCTGGTATGACAACCACACAGCCTGTGTGGTGATGGCTTCGGAAGGCTATCCGGGAGCTTATGAAACGGGGAAAGTAATCAGCGGCCTGGAGGCTGCGGAGAAAATGCCCGGTGTTTATGTGTTTCATGCCGGAACGGCAGAAAAAGACGGATATATAGCTACTGCCGGCGGCCGGGTGCTTGGCGTCACAGCCTGGGACAAAACACTGCAGGGCGCACTGGAGCGGGCCTACAGGGCGGTAAATGCCATTAGTTTTGCCGGTGCCCGTTTCCGCAGTGATATCGGGCAAAAGGCGCTTCGCAGAAACGACAATAATTATGATCATGTTTAAACTCTCGGATTTTACCGTCTGAGAGTTTTTTTACACCGGAGTTTTTCCCTTGTCTGAAAGCCGGAAAGATTGTTATAATAATTAATAAAGCAGTAGTTCAGGCAGTTTATGCACCGCAGTCCCAAAGCCGGGGGATATTGCAGCTGGACTTTCGTATTTGCAGCTGTGAAAAGCGTTGGCTTTTCAGTTGACTGTTAAATTCATAAAAAGGAGGAAAGATTGAAATACAGCAGCGCCCGGCGCTGTTTTGTCGTCTGCAACGGCAGAAACAGGCAGTTGTTGTCCGCCCGGCCCAGAATTAAAGCAAAGGGGGAAATATTGTGAAAGAAAAGTTAAGAGTACTGGATCCAGTTGGACAGCCATCCGGTATCTTCGGGTACAGGTTGAACCCGGAAGACGATATGATGAACATAACGGACCCAAATTTACAGCCTACAATATCGCTTGACAAAATGGAAAGCCTGCAGATGGCACCGCGCCTGGGAAGCCTGGAAAACAAAAGGATCATGCTTATTGATACGGGCTTTCTCGGCAGCCGTGAATTCCTGGAAGAATTGCAGGAGTGGTTTAAAAGAAATATGCCGTCTGTTAAAACGGAACTGCGCGTCAAGCCGGGAAACACCTTTGCCGATGCCCCGGAATTTTGGCCTGAAGTTAAAAAGGATGCCGACGGGGTTATCCTCGGCGTAGGAGGGTGAGACGGCTGTTCGGCGAGTCTCGCCGCTTTTGCCCGCACACTGGAACATGCCTATCAATTGCCTACCGCCCCTATTGTCACCTCACGCTTTGCGGAATATATGGAAAACGATAACCGCACCCACGGTATGAAGCTGCGCTGGAGCTTCCCTCCGTACCCGGTGGGCTGGGTTTCCCGGGAAACTCTCCGCAGCTATATTGAGGGCAACGACCCGGTAACCGGCAAGCCTTTGATCGAGGAAATCATTTATGCTCTAACGGCTCCGCTGACGGAAGAAGAAAAGAATTTCAAACCGGAAAGAAGGCCCAGGCGTGAGCGCTTGCTTGAGCCTGATACCGAAGAAAACCTGCAGAGGCTGTTTTTGGAAAACGGCTGGACGGACGGGCTGCCGATAGTCCTGCCGACAGAAGAAAGGGTTGCCGAGATGCTGACGGGAACGGACCGTGATCCGCAGGAAGTCGTAGGACTGATGTCTGTGACACCCACGGAAGAACGCCTTGAATATACGGTGGAAAAGGTGGCAGTCAATGCGGTTATGGCCGGTGCCAGGCCGGAACACCTGCCGGTTATTCTGGCCATCGCCGCTTCAAATATTACTTCACTTCCCAGTTCCACCGGCTCCTACGGCTGCATGGCGGTAGTAAACGGACCTGTTGCCAAGGAATTGGGAATGAACGGCGGAGGTGCCGCATTCGGCCCCTTTAATTACTCCAATGCCGTCATTGGCCGCGCCTGGACACTGATGAGCATTAATTTTGGCAATGCCCGCGCCGGGCAGACCTATATGGCTACCCACGGCAACGGTTTGAGTTTTACAAATATGTGCTGCTGTGAAAATGAAGAAAAGAGCCCCTGGGAGCCTTTCCATGTGCAGAAAGGGTTTAAACCCGGGGAGAGCACGGTCAGCCTGTTCCGGGGCTGGAATGTTCATAATTTAAACATCGGCAACACGGCAGCCGAAATTTTAAACTCACTGAAAAACTTCGGTATGATGGGCAATTTTACCGCTATTCTCGACCCGCTGGTTGCCAAAGGGCTGGCTAAAGAAGGCTTTGATTCAGCGGACAAGTTCAGAGAATGGCTGGTTAAGGAAAGTGACCTGCCGTTTTTGCAAAAGGAAAAAGTAAACCTTATCGTGGTTGGCGGGGAATCGAACCCCATTTATATCACATCCGATTTCATTTACACCGCCACGATGCCCGTTGACGAATGGATACCCAAGGGAGGCATTAAAAAGGATGCCCGGCCGCTGCGGATGCCGGTGGCAATTACCTGCGCCGACGGCTCCTGCGGCATTGCCTGACGCTGTGCAAAGGGCTGTGTTAAGGGCAGAAAAACGTTTTATTATAAATATAAATAAGACTGCCGGCCTGGAAAGGGCCGGCAGTTTTTCTGCGACAGACGGTGCATCCTTTGTGCATTAACACAGACGCTGCCGTCAGGGACAAAGGTCTCTTTCTTCCATCCTAAAACTGTTTTTAAAGAATTATCAGGAAAGGGATTTTAACACTTCCTCAAGCGGATAATAGGGGAGCCCGTGGGCTTCCGCAACACCGGCATTGGTGACTTTGCCGTCATAGATATTAATGCCTTTTGCCAAAGCTTCATCATCAAGCACTGCTTGTTTCCAGCCTTTTTTGGCAATCTCCAAAAGATACGGCAAGGTTGCATTGGTGAGTGCCAGGGTAGAAGTCCGGGGAACCGCCCCGGGAATATTGGAGACGGCATAATGAATGACATCATACTTGACAAATACCGGATTGGCAAGGGTAGTTGGTTTTTTAATGGTTTCGACGCAGCCTCCCTGGTCTATGGCCACGTCCACAATTACACTGCCCGGCTGCATCTTTTTTACCATATCTTCCGTAATAAGTTTAGGTGTTTTTGCACCCGGTACGAGAACGGCACCTACTACTAAATCCGCGTTTCTAACCGCTTTGGTCAGGTTGTAGCGATTGGAATATAAAGTTTCAATCCTGCCTTGAAAAATATCTTCAAGGTAGCGCAGTCTGTCCACATTGATATCAATCACGGTGACGCGGGCCCCAAGTCC
Organism: Firmicutes bacterium UBA3936; assembly: GCA_002385745.1. Taxonomy (GTDB): domain Bacteria; phylum Bacillota; class Dethiobacteria; order Dethiobacterales; family Dethiobacteraceae; genus DTU027. The sequence continues at coordinate 10,289 of DGEC01000115.1, read as the reverse complement.
CATCGCCCGCCTGATGGCCCCTGTACCGACAGTTCCGGCGCCTACCACCACCACCGAACCCGGTGTTACTCCCGGAACTCCTTCCAAGAGGATGCCCTTGCCGCCGCGCGTTTTTTCCAGGTAGATGGCTCCCTCCTGGATGGCCATGCGACCCGCCACTTCACTCATGGGAGTCAGAAGGGGCAGGCTGCGGTCGGAGCGCTGGACTGTTTCATAAGCCATGGCCGTCACTCCGGACTCCATTAGAATTTGCGTGAGCTTTGCATCTGCTGCCAGGTGCAGGTAGGCAAAAAAGATCAGATCGGGTCTTAAATTCTTGTATTCAGATTCATGCGGTTCCTTAACCTTTACCATGAGTTCGCAATTTTTCCATACATAAGAGGCATCATCTATAATCTCCGCCCCCGCGGATTCATAGCTATAATCGGAAAAACCTGAGCCAAGGCCGGCACCCTTTTCGATAAGTACCCGGTGTCCACAGGATGTCAGCGCATCTACACCGGCGGGAGTCATGGCTACACGGTTTTCTTGTTCTTTTCGTTCTTTGACAACACCAATAATCATTTTCTCGGCCTCCTCAAAACGACAAAATAAGCTGCATTGCTAAAAGTATATCAAAAAAAAAGCCATGACGAGCATTAAAATTTATTAAAATATTATATATCAAAAACGGGTTTACAGTAATAATAAGTAATTACTATTCAACATAATTCCGCGGTATTCCTTCCCCCTGAACAAAAGACAACAGTTGAGCAATATGTATATTACATGAAAAAAAAGCAGAAGTAAAATACTTTATGCCCAAAGGCCGGCAACTGATTAAACAAATTCAATCACACGGGCAAGCCACAGGTGTTGATGGAGCACGTGCGGTTTGCCGAGGGGAAAGCCTGCTTGATTTAATGGTTTGACGGTGAGAATAAAGGGGAAAGGCAAAAAGATGTTGAAAAACATATTTATAAATCTGCAAGGAAGATTGTTGTTTTTTTACGCAGAATATAGAAGGCGCCTGCTTGACAAATCCCCTTTGAGTCAGGAGGATAGAAGTGAAAGGAAGAAAAGGGATTGTTATGGTTTATACCGGTGACGGCAAAGGAAAGACAACGGCGGCTTTAGGCCTTGCCCTTCGGGCAAGCGGGCATGGGGAGAAAATATTGCTGGTCCAGTTTTGCAAAAGCGACCCGGCCTACGGTGAAGTAAAGGCTATTCGCAAGTTTTTGCCCACCATGGACGTTGTCCAGTCGCCTTTCTGCCGTTTCCGGAGAAAAGGCGAATTTGAACCTGAAGATTTTGCTGCGGCGGAAGAAGTGTTCCGGTCCGGACGGGACGCCGTGCTTTCCGGAGAGTATGACCTTGTTATCTTTGATGAAATCAATTTTGCCGCCGACAACAATCTTGTTAAAGTTGAAGATATCCTGCAGATGCTGCAGGAACGCCCCGGTCATGTTAATGTGGTCCTTACCGGCCGCAATGCTGCGGCGGAAATAATTGCTGCCGCCGATATGGTAAGTGAAGTAAAGGAAGTAAAGCATCACTATCAGGCGGGAATCGAGGCGCAGGCCGGGGTGGAATATTAAAGGACAAAAATTTTCCGGTTGAGAAACTGTCTCCGGTGGGATATAATACATATCGAACATACGTTTGATTAAACCGGAGGCGGTTTTTTTGTCCTTTGTCCATCTGCGGGTTCACAGCGAATACAGTTTTTTGCGCGGCGCCTGCCGCCTGGAAGAACTGGTGCTGCAGGCCAAGAAACTGGGCATGCCGGCCGTGGCGCTGACGGATTACAATACACTGCACGGGGCGGTCCGTTTTACGCAGGCAGCCCTGCGGCACGGAATTATTCCGCTTTTGGGCGTGGAAACAAAATTGTGCGGCCTGCCTGCTGTCCTTTTGGTGCGCAATCGCCGGGGCTGGAGCAATCTGGTGCGTTTGGTGAACCTGCTCGCCTTGGCCGGGCCGGGCCAAAAACAGCTGCAGCCGCAGGAACTGGCGGATTTCAGCCCGGGGCTGACAGTTATCCTGCATCCTGCAGGAGAAATTGATCCCTTGAAACCCGCAAGCTGTGCCGGAATGGCCGGGGAAGCGCTCGCAAGACTCTTGCCCTGCTGCGAGGAACTGTACCTGGCCATAGAAAATGCCGGCTTGCCGGGAACGGAAAAGCGCAACAGGCTTTTGGCTGAACTTGCCGCAAGCAGAGGGGTCCCGCTGCTTGCAACCCACAACGTGCATTATACCCTGCCCGGCGATGATATAATTTACCGGATGCTCAACTGCATTCGTACCGGCAAACCCCTGGCCGGAGCGGCTCATTTTTTCCTGCCCGGCACTGGCTATTACCTGCTGCCGCCGGAGGTAATGCGGCGGCGCTTTGCCGCTTACCCGCAGGCCTGCGAAAATACCCTGCGGGTGGCTGAAAGCTGCTCTTTTGTTTTGCAGCGGGAAGGAATGCACCTGCCAAAGCTTGTTTTCCCGGGCGAGACGGCGGAGCAGGTGCTGCAGCGCCTCTGCCGGGAAAGCCTGGCGGACAAAGGGCTGCAGTATGCCGGGTATCTGCGGCGGCTGGAAAGTGAGCTGTCCGTCATTTTTGCCAAAGGGCTGGCTTCCTATTTTTTGATTGTCCGGGACCTGGTGGAAAAGGCTCGCCGGGAAGGGATCCCGGTTGGCCCCGGCCGCGGTTCCGCCGGCGGGAGCCTGGTGGCTTACCTGTTGGGTATTACAAGGGTGGATCCTTTGCGCCACGGCCTGTACTTTGAGCGCTTTCTCAGCGCCGACCGGGAAGGTTTCCCCGACATAGATCTGGATGTCTGCCACCGCCGGCGGGATGAACTGCTGGCTTACCTGCGCAGCCGCTATGGCGAAGGACGTATAGCCCAGGTCAGTATTTTCAGCACCTTGGGGGCCCGGGCGGCAGTGCGGGAAGTAGGCAAACTGCTGGAGATAAGCAGCGCGAAAGTGGCTGCCGTGGCCGAGGCCATGCCCGGCTATTCCTTTCGCGGCAGTATAGACGAAGCTTCCCGCCATTCTCCGGAACTGCAGCCGCTCTTGGACAGGGATGTGCGGTGGATACTGGAAAATGCCCGCAGGCTGGAAGGCATGTGCCGCCATCTTTCCACCCATGCCGCCGGAATAATCCTGGGAGTGGCGGACCTGACCGGCCGGTTGCCGCTTTGCCGGGGACCCTCCGGGGAAGTCCTTAGCCAGTGGGACAAAGATGATGTTGAGGCCATGGGTTTTTTAAAGATTGACATTCTGGGTTCCCGCAACCTGACTATTATCAATGATACCCTGGCATTTATCCGCCGGCGGCAGGGAGGGGCCCCGGCCGTGGAAGAACTCCCTCTTGCAGATGAAGAAACATATGCCATGCTGCGGCGCGCTGAAAGCCTGGGCTGCTTTCAACTGGAAAGCACCGGCATGCGCCGGGTGCTGCGTCTTCTGGCGCCGGAAAAGATTACAGACTTAATCCACCTGCTTTCTCTCTACCGGCCGGGCCCCTGGGAAAGCGGCACTGTGAAAACCTTTATAGACCGCCGCCGGGGAGCAGAAAAGACCGTTTACCCCCACCCGCAGCTGGCCGGTGTTCTCTCGGAAACCTACGGCGTGATTTTGTACCAGGAACAGCTGATGCGCATTGCCTGCGAAATCGGCGGGTTTACTCCCGGGGAGGCCGATCGCCTGCGCCGGGAACTGGCAGGCCGTTCTTCTCTGCTGCGGGAGCACTGGCGGCAAAAGTTTCTTGCCGGGGCGGCAAGAAAGGGCCTGACCGGGGAAGAGGCCCTGGAAATTTTCGAGCTGCTCTCGCGTTTTGCCGGCTACAGCTTCAACAAGGCGCATTCCGCCGCTTATGCTCTTGTCTCTTACTGGACGGCCTATCTGAAAAGACACTATCCGGTGGAATATTATGCCGCCCTGCTTTCAACGGGCTATGGCTACTACGGCACCGCCGTTTACGTACATGAGGCCGGGAGGCGGGGCATACAGGTCCTGCCTCCCCATATTAACCGCAGCGGCCTCCTTTACCTGCCGGAAGGCACTGCGATCCGCGCCCCTCTGCCCCTGGTCCGGGATTTGGGCGGCCGGGGTGCCGCCGCCATACTGCAGGCTCGCCAAACCGGTCCCTTCCGGTCCCTGTCCGATTTCTGCCGCCGCCTCGGGCGCGGTGCGCTGCGGCGCAGCGCCCTGGTCAACCTGATCAAGGTCGGAGCCTTTGACGGCCTGGGGCTTAACCGGCGACAGGCCCTGGCTTGCCTGGATTATATTCTCAAGCGCACGGACAGGTTCCCGGGGCAGATGACGCTCTGGCCGCCGCTTGCAGGCTGCAGTCTTCCTGAACTGGCCGAATACAATGAGGAGGAAATACTGGCCGCGGAAGCGGAAGTGCTGGGCATGACCCTTTCCCGTCACCCTCTGGCCCGGTTTGCCGGCCGCCTGTCCGGGATTTCCCGCCTGCCGCTTGCGGAGCTGCCGCGGAAGAAAGCGGGAGAAGAGGCAACAGTGGCGGCCATAGTTCTTGCCCGTTCACGCCGCCGCCTGCCGAGAGGGGGCATAATGTTAACCCTGTTTCTGTCCGATGAGAGCGGTTTTGCTGAAGCCGTTGTTTATCCGCGGGAGCACAGGAGGCTGTTGCGGCAGCTGCAGGAAAATATGCTGCTTTTAAAAGGCAAAAAAACAAAGGAAAGCGATTCCCTGGCGGTGGAGGATGCCGTGCCCCTTGTCCTTTTGCCGGAAAAGGGAAAAGAAAAGCGGGCGGCGAATTAAGACCGGGAAAGGAATGAATAATGACAGAAAAAGAACTGCTTGCCAAACTCTTGGCAGACAATGAAAACTGTCTCAAATGCGGCCTGGGAAGAGGAAGAAAAAAGCTGGTTTTCGGGGAGGGCAATCCCCGGTCCCGTATATTTTTACTGGGTGAAGCCCCCGGGGCGAAGGAGGATGAAACGGGCAGGCCCTTTGTGGGCCGGGCCGGAGAACTCTTGACGGAACTCCTGGCTCTGGCCGGAATTGACCGGCAGGACGTCTATATTACCGGTTCGTGCAAGTGCCGGCCTCCCAAAAACCGCAACCCTTACCGGAAAGAGCTTGCGGCCTGCCGGCCTCTTCTGGAGCGGCAGATAGAGATTATTAAGCCCCGGGTGGTGGTCTGCATGGGGCTTGTTGCCGTTCATAACCTGCTTGACAGGAGAGCCCGTCTTGCCGATGTGCGCGGACGCTGGTTCGACGGACCGAGTTATAAGATTTATCCCACCTATCACCCGGCGGCTGTGCTGCGCGGGACGGTCAAAGCCCATGTTATGGTGACGGATTTCCGCCGTGTTGCTGAAGCGGTTCAGGCCCGGCTTGTTGATTAACTTGTGCCTGTTTGGGAAATGAATAGCTGCAGGAAGGATAATCATTGCCTGGTCACGAAGTAAAAAGTGCTGCCGGAGGTGAGACTGTGGCAAACCATAAACTGAAGGATAAAAGCACGGACATGCTTTTTGAAGCTATTTTGCTTCTGGAAACGGTGGAAGAATGTTATCAATTTTTTGAGGATGTTTGTACGGTAAGCGAGATAAAGGCTCTGGCACAGCGCCTCCAGGTAGCCAAAATGCTGCGGGACGGCAAAACATACCAGCAGATTGAAAAGGATACCGGAGCCAGCACGGCGACGATCAGCCGCGTTAAGCGCTACCTGCATTACGGAGCAGGTGGCTACAATCTGGTTCTGGAGCGCCTGGACCGTGACAGCTCGTGACAGAAGCAAAAAAAAGAGCAGTAAACACTGCTTTTTCTTTCTTTTGGGGAGGCAAAAATGTCTTTTTATCTGGATGACCTTAATGAAAACCAGCGCAAAGCGGTGGAATGCACGGAGGGCCCCCTGCTGGTTCTGGCAGGCGCGGGCAGCGGGAAAACCAGAGTAATTACCTGCCGGATAGCTTATCTGATTGAACAGGGGCTTGCCCGCCCGTGGGAAATACTGGCCCTGACCTTTACCAATAAGGCTGCCGAAGAAATGCGGGTGCGCGTTTCCGAACTGGTCGGCAATATTCCGGGGATGTGGGTATCGACATTCCACTCCGCAGCGGTTCGCATTCTCCGTGAAAATGCCGGGCGGCTGGGGCTGACTTCCGCCTTTACAATCTACGACGAGTATGACCAGCTGACTCTGGTGAGAAGTATTATCAATGACTTAATGATAGAGGACAGCAGAATTAAGCCGCGGGGAGTGCTTGCCGTTATCAGCCGGGCAAAAAATGAGTTGACTGACGAGGAAAGTTATGCCCTGGCGGCCGCTGATTATTATACGCGGCAGGTGTCCCGCATTTACCGGCACTACCAGGAGTGGCTGCATAAAAACAATGCCCTGGATTTTGATGACCTGCTGCTTTATAATATCAGGCTGTTTAAGGAAAACCCGGACGTGCTGGCTCATTACCGGGAAAAATTCCGCTATATCCTGGTGGATGAGTACCAGGATACCAACCGGGTGCAGTACGAAATAGTCCGCCTGCTGGCGGAGAAGCACCGCAATATCTGTGTGGTGGGCGACGATGACCAGTCCATTTACCAGTTTCGCGGCGCCGATATTGGCAATATCCTGAATTTTGAACGGGACTGGCCCGAGGCCGTGGTGGTCAAATTGGAGGAAAATTACCGTTCTACGGGCAACATTTTAGAAGCCGCCAATCATGTGGTGAAAAACAATGCCGGCCGCAAGGAGAAAAAACTTTGGACAAGAAAGGAAAGGGGCGAGCCTGTGACCGTCTTTGCCGCCGAAGATGAAAAGCAGGAAGCCCGCTTTATTGCCAGGGAGATACGTCGCCTGGCAGCAAGATATAATAAGTTTGCCGTACTGTACAGGACAAATGCCCAGTCCCGTGTGCTGGAAGATGCCATGCTATGGGAAAATATTTCCTACCAGATAGTGGGCGGCGTGAGGTTCTGGGAGAGGAAGGAAATTAAAGACATTATTGCTTACCTGCGGGTTCTGGCAAATCCCGCCGATGATCTGAGCCTGCAGCGAATAATAAATGTGCCGCGGCGCGGCATCGGTGCCGTGACACTGGAGCGCCTGCGCAAGCTGGCGGCTGAAAAAAATGTTCCCCTCAGCACTGCTTTGTCCATAGCTCCCAAGTCCAACCTGGGTTCCGGCCATGTGAAAAAAGTGCAGGAATTTGCCGCCTTGCTTGCAGATTTGCGGAAAATGGGGGAATACTTGGCTGTAGATGAACTGGCGGAGCAGGTAATGGTCAGAAGCGGCTACCTGGATGACTTGCGGGCGGAAAATACGGAAGAGGCCCGCAGCCGGGAGGAAAACCTGTATGAATTCCTGACCGTTGCCAGGGAATTTCTGCGGAAAAGTGAGGAGCAGACGCTGGACGCTTTTCTTGCGCAGCTTTCCCTGCTCAGTGATTTGGATACACTGGAAGATGAGGGGCCGGATGTTCTTCTAATGACCCTGCACAGCGCCAAAGGCCTTGAATTTCCCGTGGTGTTTATTGCCGGACTGGAAGAGGGTCTCTTTCCTCACAAGCGTTCTCTTGATACTGCCGACGGCATTGAGGAGGAGCGGCGCCTCTGCTATGTGGGTATTACGCGGGCGCAAGAAGTACTTTACCTGACTTATGCCCGGTACCGCAATATTTTCGGTTCGTATTTTACCGCTCCGCCTTCCCGTTTTATCGGTGAAATCCCGGAAACCGTACTTTCAGGAGATGATGAAGTGAAGGCTCCGCCTGACTTACCCGTCCCGGGCGAAGCTGGGGATGTGGAGGCCGGAGACCGGGTCGAGCACGCCAGGTGGGGAGTCGGCGAGGTAAGAAGCGTTGATTCTTTAAGCGACGGTGACCGGGTTTTGACAATTTTCTTTCCTTCCCTGGGATTAAAGAAAGTTATTGCCCGCTATGCGCCCCTGCGCAAAATAAAGTGAGGTGTTTTTATGGAGAGCAAGGAAGCCCAAAAGCTTGCAGAAAAATTGCGGCAGGAGATAAATGAGCATAATTACCGCTACCATGTGCTGGACGATCCGCAGATATCCGACGCGGAATTCGATGACTTAATGCGCCGCCTGCGGCAGCTGGAAGAAAAGTTTCCGGAAATCGTAACCCCTGACTCGCCCACCCAGCGGGTAGGCGGTCAGGTCAAGGCAGGCTTTGACACAGTTGTCCACCGGGTGCTCATGCTTTCCCTGGATAATGCCGAAAACATTGCCGATTTACGTGATTTTACGCGGAGAGCAAAAAACCTGGCCGCCGGAGCGGAACTGGAATTTGTTATTGAACTGAAAGTGGACGGGCTGGCTGTCTCCCTGCAGTACGAAAGAGGGCTCCTGGTACGGGGCGCCACCCGCGGCGACGGGAATGTGGGGGAAGATATAACCCATAACCTGCGGACGGTTAAAAGCATACCGCTTCGTTTGAGGCGGCCGGTTACCGTTGAAGTCAGGGGTGAAGTTTATATGCCCCGGGAAGCTTTCCTGAAGCTGAACGAAGAGAGGAAACGCACGGGGCAGCCCCTTTTTGCCAATCCCCGCAATGCGGCGGCCGGCAGCCTGCGCCAGCTGGACCCCAGAGTGGCGGCAGAGCGCCGGTTGGAGATGATTACATATGCGTTGGGATATTCGCCTGAACTGGTCTTTGCCACCCATTATGAAGCTTTGCTGGCTTTAAAAGATCTGGGCCTGCGGATAAACCCCTACCTGAAGATAACAAAATCCCTTGATGAAGTCATTGCCTACTGCGAAAGCTGGCGGGAAAGAAGATATGACCTGCCCTTTGATATTGACGGTCTGGTAATTAAAATCAACAGCCTGGAATTGCAGGAGCGCCTGGGCACTACAGCCAAAAGCCCGCGCTGGGCAATTGCCTATAAATTCCCGGCAGAGCAGGCAGAAACCAGGGTGCTGGGCATTACGGTCCAGGTAGGCCGGATTGGCACCCTGACGCCTATTGCCGAGCTGGAGCCGGTTCGGCTGGCCGGAACTGTGGTTAAGCGCGCCAGCCTGCATAACGAAGATATCCTGCTGGCCAAGGATGTCCGTGTCGGTGACCATGTAATTGTCCAAAAAGCCGGGGATATTATTCCTGAAGTCGTGGAAGTTGTTAAAAGCAAAAGAACAGGCAACGAGGAGAAATTCTCGATGCCTGAATCCTGCCCGGCCTGCGGTTCTACCGTCAGGCGCCTTGCCGGGGAAGTAGCCCTGCGCTGCTTTAATCCCTCCTGTCCCGCCCAGGTGCTGGAGCGCATTATTCACTTTGCTTCCCGTGATGCCATGGACATAGAAGGCCTGGGGGAGGCAACTGCAAGGCAGCTTTTGGAAGCCGGCCTGATCAGGGATGCCGCCGATATTTACAGCCTTGCCGGGCGAAGGGATGAGCTGCTGCAGCTTGAACGCCAGGGGGAAAAATCCGTGGACAATCTTATTTTGGCTATAGAAAAAAGCAAGCAGCAGCCCCTTTGGCGACTGCTGTACGCCCTGGGAATCCGCTATGTCGGCGCCAGAACGGCAAAAATCCTGGCCGGACATTTCGGCAGCCTGGACAGGATACTCGCGGCGGACAGCGCCGAACTGGAAGAAGTGCCGGAAATAGGGCCAAAAATAGCAGAGAGCATAGCGGAATTCGCCGCTCTGGAAGAAAGCCGTGATTTGCTTGCGCGGCTGCGCAGCGCCGGCCTTAACTTTACCGCCGCTGAAAAGGCGGATGGGCGTGAACAGCTTCTGCGGGGAAAAACTTTTGTCCTGACAGGAACGCTGCCGAACTATACCCGCGAGGAAGCCACAAGGTTGATTGAGGAAGCCGGCGGCAAGGTCACAGGCAGCGTCAGCAAAAAAACCGACTTTGTCCTTGCAGGGGAAAAGGCCGGCAGCAAGCTTGAGAAGGCAAGGAACTTGGGCATTCCCGTTCTTAGTGAAGCAGATTTGCTGAAAATGCTTTCCGCTGCGGATAATACACCCTCCGGAGGAGAATAATAAAGCAAAAATACGGAGGGTGGTTATGAGCCGCACTGTCTTTATTATTGTGGCCATTGTGATCCTGGCCGGACTTGCATATTATGTGTGGTCGGAGAGAGAGCGGGCGGATAATAGCGAAAACGGAGCAAAAGGCCCGCCGACTCCCCACAGCACTGAGGGCGCCTATAGCGACTGCCTGGACTGTCATAGCGACATAACGGACTCTCACGATGATAAATTCGGCGCCGGCAACTACGATGACTGTCTGAGTTGTCACGAACCTGCCGGTTAAATTCTGCCTGAAAAACAAGCCGCTGCCTGGGCAGCGGCTTGTTACTGTTCAAAGTTGCCGTGT
>DGEC01000105.1 GCA_002385745.1 Firmicutes bacterium UBA3936 | reverse complement strand
CCTAAAGTAATTTTACACTAACTTCTTTTGCCTGATCCTTATCTTTGGTTTCTCCTGTTGCCAATCAACCGGAAGCGGCGGCAACAAAAAAAAACAGGGGAGCATCCGCTGCCTGGCGAATACTCCCCTTTTAAGCGGCTTTTTAAATTGCCTGCTCCGTGCGGCTGATAAAGTCGTCCTGGGTCTGCCTGTTTAACGTCACAAAATAGGTGGAAAAGCCGGCAATGCGGACAATCAGATCCTTATATTCATCGGGATTATCCTGGGCTTTGCGCAGTGTCTGCGTATTTACCACATTAAACTGCACCTGCATTCCACCCAGTTTAAAGTATGCTTTAATAAGCTGCTTAAGCTTTTCCGCTCCCCTGTCCCCTTCAACGGAAGTTGGGGTAAAGCGGATATTGAGCTGGTCACCGTTGGACAATTTTCTGTGGGGCAGTTTGGCCGCACTTCTTAAATAAGCCGTAGGACCGTTTCTGTCGAAGCCCTGCCGCGGGGAAATGGCGTCGGCAATGGGCTCGCCGTCTTTTCTGCCGTCGGGTGTAGCTCCCAGCTCCGCTCCCATGTAGACGTTGGCGGTCATGGTAAAGGTCCCGCCGGAAAACTTCCCTCTGGCTGCATCTGTCCTGGCCATGGTATCGGCGAAAATCTCCAGGGCCCAGGCGGCCAGTTCGTCAACTTCTTCAATATCGTTGCCGTAATGCGGCACTTCATGGATAATTGTCTGGCGCAGCTGTTCGTAGCCTTCCCAGTTGTTCATTACTGCATCGTACATATCCCGCAGGGATACGATTTTGTCATCAAAACACAGCTTTTTGATTGCCATCAGACTGTCGGCGACGTTTGCCGTACCGCAGGCTGTCATTCCGAGGCGGTTGTACTTGGCTCCCCCTTCTGTAACATCCTTGCCGCTTTCCAGGCAGCCGTCCATCATGGTGGAAGCAGCGATGCAGGGGAAATACTGCGAATAGACCATCTCAAACATATTGGCATACGACATGTTCCATCCCAGTACATATTCCATCTGGTCTTTAAAGGCTGCTTTAAATTCCTCGAAACTTTCATATTCATACAGCTTTTTGCAGGGAAGGGCCGTTTTGCCCGTCCGCGGGTTGACACCGCCGTTTATGGTCAGCAGCACCACGTCAACCATATTCCAGATGGACTCGGATCCGGTAAGCCCGCATGCCGGCCATTCATTGCCTGTGCCGGCCGGTTCCACACAACCGACTATGCTGTAGTCATATGCATCCTCCCGGGACAAGCCGATATCCATTAATGCTTTGATAATAATATCATCATTTTGGAACTGCGGTATGCCGCCGCAGAGCTTGCTTGACTCAATGCCAAGCCGCCAGATTTCATCAGGGGTATTGTCATGCACACGCAGTGCCACCGTCGGATCCGGCAAATGCATTCTGCCGTAGGACTGCAGCATGCAGTAGGTAACAGGTGTGGTATCATCGGATCCGTCGGGCTTTTGGCCGCCAAGGGTCAGGGCTATCCCGGCAGTGGCAGTAAGCCCGTTGTAAATTCCGGCATAGAGGTTCTGCCCTTTTTCATTTAAGTCAATAATGTAGTCGTTGTCCAGGAAGAAGTGAGGCAGCACGATTATGTCGCTGAGGCGGAGAATGAAAGCATCGGAATACTCCTGTGCCTGCTCCCAGGTAATGGTGCCCTCAGCAAGCTCTTTCTGCAGCAGGTGCCCCGTATATTTGTCAATACGGCCTATGGACTGCCCGTGCTGCTGGGCATCCGTCGAAAGCATCAGCTGGTACAGTATGGCGGCCTGCAAGCCTTCCCAATAAGTACGGGCAGGATTTTCCATAATCCAATCCAGCGAGTCGGCCATGCGCAGAAGCTCCACCCTGCGGGCACCGCTTTCTTTTGCGGCTTTTTGGCGGCAGGCTTCGGCATAGCGTTTTGCAAGCAAAATAGCGCCGTCGCAGACGCGTATTACCGCCTGGTAAAAGACTTGCTTTTTGGCAGCGTCTCCAAATACCCTGACTTTTATCTCATCCAGCTTTTGCCGGGCCTGTCTGCGCACTTCACCAAAACCGACATTAATAACTTTATTGAAATTGGCAATATAATGCCCCTGGGGCATTACGGCAATGCCCCTGTACCTGGGATCGTCTTTGTCGAAACGGACAATACAGCCGTTGCCGAAGGCATCCCAGAAGTCATCCGTCATGGCTCCTTCAACCATTTTTGAGATGGTTTTGTCCTTCCAGTAGTCATAGGCTTCACGGAAAATCTCCCGCTGCTCGTCACTCATGTAAATTGAGTTTGAAGACTGCCAGGCCTTTCTAAACCTTTCATCCGAATCGTCGACAACCTTGGGAATCCAGCGGCAATCCCACTCCACATAGGGGCTGAGTGTCCGCTCATCGGGCCCGGGTGTACCGACAAAAATGTCATCGTCAAAAACATTGACTTCTTTTGTTGCACACCAGGTATACAGGGCACCGGCGCGCTTCAGGATGGGGAATTCATTTTCATGGGCCTTGCAGTAGTCAGTGTATATTTTTGTCCTCTCAGCGTTTATTGTCATGTTGCGTCCGCTGGTAAACACATCGCGCTTGGCGCGGATGCGCTTTATCCGTTCTGAAACTGGTGCGAATTTAAACATATTTTCTGCTCTCCCCCTTCTCTCTTTTTGTGTTCTTATTCTTATGTATCATTATACCAAACAAATGCGGTTTTGTAACAATAATTTCTTACAATTGAACAGCAAAAGATTTTCAACTATATATATTTTCCCGGCACTTCTATGCTATAATGTTTTTAAAGCAACAGCGCTGACGGACTGACTGAAGAACGGTACAGCGACAAATTATGGCAAGATACCCTGAAAGGAAAGAGACAATGAGTAAAAACATTAAAGGCAAAATATACGACATACAAGGTTTCAGCGTCCATGACGGACCCGGTATCAGGACAACCGTTTTTCTTAAGGGCTGCCCCCTGCGCTGCCCCTGGTGCCACAGCCCCGAATCACAAGAATTTCAGACCGAATTAAACTGGCTCAACATCCGCTGCCTGGGCATTGATGACTGTGGCCTGTGCCTCGGGGTCTGCCCCCGTGACGCCATCACAAAGGGGCCTGTTGCGCAAAATGCTGCCGGGGAAGATATTGTCTATCCCCTTGTTGATAAAACAAAGTGCAACGACTGCGGACTCTGTGCAAAAGCATGCAAAGCCCAGGCGCTTTACATGTGCGGTACTGACCGCACAATTGAGGAAGTAATGCATCGCCTGCTGCGCGACAAACCGTTTTTTGAGGAATCGGGCGGCGGCGTAACGGTTTCCGGCGGCGAATGCCTCTGCCAGCCTGAATTTACCCGCGAACTTCTAAAACAATGCAAGGAAAACGGCATTCACACAGCCGTGGACACAACAGGTTTTGTCAAGTGGGAAACCATCGCCTCCGTACTGCCCTATACCGATCTCTTTCTCTACGACCTCAAATGCATGGACAGTTCCCTGCATAAACAGGCAACCGGCGTACCAAATGAGTTAATTCTGGAAAATATTAAGAAAATCGCCGCTGCCGGCGGGAGGCTCTGGGTCCGCATTCCGGTTATTCCGCTTTTCAATGACTCTTCCGGCCATTTTGATAATTACGGCAATTTTCTCTCCGAAATAAAAGATGCAGTGGACCTTGTACAGCTTCTGCCCTATCACAAAATGGGAGTCTCCAAATACAGCCGGTTGTTGAGAAATGAAAAGGTTTTTGTAGCAGAACCGCCATCAGACAAATTAATGGAAGAGCGCAAAAAGCAGCTGGAAAGCTACGGCCTGCCTGTCAGGATTCACTGATCTTTCCCCGTCCGTATATAAAACAGCCCGCCGGAACTTTGAAGTGCACCCCAAATGTCAGACTTAAAAGCTAGCATTTGGAAGTGCACTTCTCTTTTTTCGCAGGGCTGTTTTTCTTACAGGTTTCTCCCTTGTTTCAGCGCTTTTGCCGCTTCCTGCAGAACCCTTGCCGCCACGTCGGCAGCGGCCCTGCTCGTTATTCCGTTTTCAATAATTACCGCAAAAGCCAGCGGGCAGTCTTTTCTGTCCAGGAAGCCGGCAAACCAGGCATGGGGTTCCTTTCCTCCTCCCACCTCTGCTGTTCCCGATTTGGCACAAAGTTCAAGGTCTTTAAATTTTTCTTCACCGTATGACGTTATGGTATTGTTGCGCATCATTGCCTTCAGTTTGTCGGCAGTTTCCCTTTTTAGCACTTTTTTCCCGGGCTTGAAATCGAAAAAGGAAGAAGAATCATCGGCAATCAGCCTGGGTCGAACCATTTCACCGCCGCCTGCAATAGCTCCCATAAAGGCCATAAAATTCAGGGGATTGGCAGTAGTGGTATACTGCCCGGCTCCGGCCCAGCCCAAATCCGCACCAACGGCATTTTTTAGATTGATTTTTCCGGCTGCCGTTCTTATGCCGTCCACTTCCAGGCTGTTGTTAAACCCGCAAGCTTCCGCATATTTTTGCAAGGTTTCCGCTCCCAATTCCAGAGCTGTCCCGGCAAAGAAGGTGTTGCAGGATACGGCCAGCGCTTCCTGCAATGAGACGCGGCCATGGGCCTTCAGGCAGGTAATGCTGTCCGGCCCGATGGCAATTCTTCCTTCACACAGGTAATGCTTATTCTCTATATCCGGAATATTCTCCAGTGCTGCGGCTGCCGTAACCAGTTTGAAAATGGAACCGGGAGTGTAGGCGGATGAAAGAAACCGGTTTAAATATACTCCCTCATATTTTTCCGGATTGCCTTCCACATCAGGGGGATTTTGCGGATCAAAGGAAGGAGAACTAATCAGGCAAATGATTTCCCCCGTTTCATAGTTATAGATACCAACGGCTCCCTTGCGCCCTTTCATCTCCCTATAGGCCGCCCTGCAAAGCCCCGAGTCAATGGTTAGCGTCAGTTCGCTGCGGCTCTTTTTATGAAAACTGTAGGCGCCGCTGAATAAGTTCCACCCCGTCAGGCGGCCTTTTAAAGCGCTTAAAACACCGGTGGATACACTGCCTTCCCTGTCCCCCGTCACATGCATCACGGCTGTGCGGACATCCTTTTCCGCGTTAAATTCGATGCTTTCGCCGTCAAGCATGAGTAAAACGTCTCCGTTCCTGTCATAAACGGTGCCCCGGACGCTGAGCATTCCGTTTTTATAGTAATGCCTGTTGGCATGACTGTGTGCCCAGGCAAAGGCGCTGTTGAAATACCTGATGTTAAAGGCAGCCAGGCCTAAAACAAAGAGCACAATTAACAGCATAAGCACAGCAGTTCTTGTTGACAGCAGTTTCATGCCTTTCACCTGACTTGATCATGAGTTATTACCACTCTGCTGATTTTATCAGCGCCAAAAGCCCCCAGGAGGTGATCATGGAAGTGCCGCCGTTGGAAATGAAGGGAACGGTGACTCCCGTCAGTGGGAGAATATCGACGGAACCCAGCACGTTCAGCGTAGTCTGCAAAAGGAATATGGCTGCAGAGCCGCAGGCCGCAATTGCATAAAATGAAGAACGGCAGTTTTTTGTTGAAAACACGGCGTGAACAGTAAAGAAAACAATTACGGCAACAACAATCAGCGCTAAGACAAGGCCCCATTCCTCGCAGAGCAGCCCGAAGACCAGATCGGTATCGGCGGCGGCAACCCTGTACAGATTTCCCTTGCCGCCTCCCACCCCAAGCAAGCCGCCGCTGGCAGCGGCAATCATTGTCCTTGTTTGCTGGTAGCCGGAAGTATCGGCATACTGCCAGACATTGCCCCAGGCCGCAAAACGAGCCGCTATGTAAGGCATGAAGGAAACGGCGGCAAATCCGCCGAAAGCCGCTGCGGATACAACAAAGAACAGCGTACGGATATCTCCTGAATACATAAAGGAAATTACCACGAAGGCTCCGAAGAAGACAACGGCGGTACCAAAGTCCCTGATTAGGGCCAGCGTAACGAAACAGGCGCCGGCAAAAGCAATAAATGCAGTCATATTGCGGGTGGTCAGCAGCCTGTCCAGGGTGGCTGTGCCGGCAAGTACAAAGGCAACCTTTACTAATTCCATGGGCTGGAAGGTAATAAAGCCAAGATTAATCCAGTTTTTGGAACCAAAGTAAGTTTCGCCGATTGTCAAGTTCAGCAACATCAAAACCGCCGCTACAGCCATAAAAACATATTTGATCTTTTGGGCACGTCCGAGATCGGCGATTACCGCTTCCAAAATTGTATAAACAACCATACCTGCAATAATTGCCGCAAGCTGTTTGTATAGGGCACCGGGTGCGGCGGAGGCTACAATAAGAAGACTGAAGCCGCACAAAAAATAGCCAAGCAGTTCAAGAACAAAACTTTTTTTGCTTCTCCGGCGCATTAACACATAGTGTATGCATTCCGCAAGGATAAAAACTAAAAATGCCGCCGGCACTGCCGCATTCTTGCCGGTTCCCCGGGAAATACAGATCTGCAGTGCCCCCAGAACCTGGAAGACTATAACCAGCAGAAAAGTTATGCTGCTTGTGGCATGGCTGAAGGAATAAGAGTTTTCCTCATCATTGTTTTCTACGGCTTCCCTTTCGTCGTCAGGCGGCAAAAGCGTCATGTCAAGTCCGGCAAGTGTAATTGTGTCCCCAAAATTTACTGCCGTTTTTTTATCCGCTTTTTCACCGTTTACAAGCACTCCGCCTTTGGAACCAAGATCCGTTATTTGCCAGTGCCTGTCATGGAATGTCAATACGGCGTGATTTCTCGAAATAAAAGGCAAATTAATAACAATATCCGCAAGTTTGCTTCTGCCAATTAGGTTTTCCCAGTTATTGACGGGAATGCGGTCGCCGTTTACCAGGTAGAGAAAAGCCCAGGTTTTTTTATGCTTCCTGTCCTGCCAGAGGGGCAGGATGGACCGCAGCAAAACGGCAAAAGCAAGGAGCGGCATTAACCACCTGATTATAAAAGTATACAGGCTAAAGACCAAATCTACACCTGTATCGAAAAGAGAAATCACTGCATCCATTATTCTTCCCTCTTCTCTCTGCAGCCGGAAGATTTTGCTGAATTTAACAGGATATATTTTCAATTCCTGCTAAACGTGAAAAATCCTTTGTTATTATGTACAATTAACAAATTTACCCGGCAACCCCCCTTGAGGTCTTCTCTAAATGAACATTTTGTGGTATACAGTTATGTAAATAGCCAAAACTTGCAGGTGTGCTAACATGACGGCAAGTAAATACAAATATATTATCTGGGACTGGAACGGGACGCTTCTTGATGATGTGCAGTATGCCGTTTCTTCAATGAATAAATTGCTGCAAAGAAGAAAGCTGCCCTTGCTCGACACTGAACATTACAGAAAAGTATTTACCTTTCCGGTTAGAAACTATTATCAAAAGCTGGGTTTTAATTTTGCCGCCGAACCTTTTGCAAAGCTGGCCGTTGAGTATCTCTCGGAATATTATTCTCATTCCGACAGCTTTACTCTGCATAAAGACGCAGAATACATATTAAAGCATTATTTTGACAAAGGAATAAAACAATTTTTGCTCTCAGCTTCTGCAGAAAAAGAACTGCTTGCGCTGGTGGAAAAACTCGGCATTAAAAGTTACTTTAGCCTGATAATAGGTCTGGACAACCACTATGCAGACGGGAAAATTGAAAGGGCTAAAAAAGCTTTGTCTGGTTTACAGCCGGACAGGCAGGAAATTATCGTAATAGGAGACACCGTACATGATTTTGAAGTCGCCAAGGCGCTGGGCTGCAACTGTCTACTCGTCGCTAACGGCCACCAATGCCGAAAAAGGCTTGAGGAAACCGGCGCTGCCGTTGTTTCCTCCCTGGGCGATATTTACAATTTTGTATAAGGATAATTTATTATATTAAGAATATTATTGTAATTTCATACCGGTTCTAATATACTCTTCTTTAGGAAGCCGCTGTTTACGACAAACTAACAAGGAGTGAATATTTTGGATAGCAAGGGAAAAAAGGCGTACCGTACAAAATTGTTTGCTGATGTGTATGCAGGAATTATACCGGAAAGAATTCCTATCTGGGACTGCCTCACAATGGAATATCTGGTTCAGTACGCAGGCAAAGATTTAATAACCACCCAGTACAGTTATACAACTGAACTGTTCATCGAAATTTATGAAAAGGCCATGGAAATCTGCAGGGGGGACATGCCTGCCGGAGGTTTCGCCAACAATCCCATTTCCTTAATGTTCCAGCAATCGGAAATTATGAAAATGGGGAAAACCGGTTTTCTGCAGCATCCCGAGCAAACTTTTATGCACGAAGATGAATACGATGAATTTATTGCCGCTCCTTATGATTTTATCCAGGAAAAGCTGCTGCCCAGAATGAACAAGGGCTACCAGCAGGGAGAAGTTAAACGCGCCCTGAATTTCGCAAAGTCTATTCTTGCCTCATACGAATTCAACCTGGCCTATGCCGCTGCCGAGGCTACAATTGTCGAAAGATACGGTTTGTTTAAAAGACCCGACGGCAGTGTAGCCAATCAAATTGTTCCCTTCGATTTTATCGCAGATTATTTCCGGGGCTTTTCCAAGATACCGCTTGATATCAGGAGACGGCCGGAAAAACTCCTTGCCGCCATGGAAGCCCTTATGCCCTATGCCATCTGGCTTGGCCGGCCCAAGGTAAAAAGCCCTCTGGGCTGCAATATGATTTTTACTCATATGGGTGCCTTCTTAAACAATAAGGACTTTGAGAAATTCTACTGGCCGACATTCCAGAAAGTCATCCATATTGCCGCCGAAAACGGCCAGGCCACGCAGATATTCCTGGAAGGAGACTGGACGCGTTTCCTCGACTATCTCCAGGATCTTCCCCAAGGCACACAACTGTGGGCGGAATACGGCGATCCCCAAAAATTCAAGGATAAACTGGGCAAAAAGATGGTCCTGGGCGGTTTTTATCCCATGACACTGCTTGGCAGAGGGACAAAAGAAGAGTGTGTGGACAAAGCGAAAGAATTGCTTGACATTCTGGCGCCGGGCGGAAACTTTATTTTCATCCTGGACAAGTGGGCCCTCAATCTCAGTGATATAAAACCGGAAAACTATATTGCCGTACTTGAGTATTTAGCTGAAAACGGCAAGTATACCAATGCGGGCGAAAAGGTCACAACAGCCAAAAGAGAAGATTCCATAAAGAAATATTCGCACCTCTATCCTGAATTCAAATCAAAATATATTGTCAGTTTCGATGAATTCAAAAAAGAATACCCGCCTGTAGATGAAAGAGTAGAACCGCTAATGCGCAGCGCTTACGAAAAATATTCCTCTATGGTAACGAGGCTCATCTAACTTTCGCAGCCGGAGGCGGTTCCGGATTGTAAATCCGGAACCGCTTTTTCAATCCGGGTAAAAGTTTTGCAATGAATTCCGAAAACTCTATTTAAAATAACTAAAATAGACAATCATATTCAGAAAATTCCAACTATTTGTTTTATTATTGTGTTGGGTATAAGAATATGTTATTATTGTCCCATATAAATTTATTTTATAGTTCTACAGGAGGGAAATATGAAAGCTAAAAAAATTTTTATATTACTTCTGGCACTTTCTTTGCTTGCAGCATTGTTAGCCGGTTGCGGAGGAAAAGACAATAATAATAATATAAACAACAATAACAACGAATACACAGGTGAACCTTCAGGCATTGTAAAGCTTGGCCTTGGTGTGATAAATGATATTGATTCCTCAACTGATTATGTACCGGCTGAAGGGGATAATGAAGCAATCCTCCCCTTCGGACAGGTTAATACCACCATGGCGGCTGTTGCCATTGACAAAGACGGCAGGGTAGTCGATGTTATCATTGATACTGCGCAAACCAGGGTTATATTTGATGAGAACCTGAAAGTAACCAACAAAAGCGCTGAATTCAAATCAAAAAAAGAACTCAAAGAAGAATATGGAATGGGGCGCGCCTCTTCCATCGGCAAGGAATGGTACGAGCAGATTGAGGCGCTGGAAAAATGGATGATCGGCAAAACCATTGCCGAAATTACCGGCCTGAAAACCAATGCCTCAGACGATGGCAGCCGCCATGTGCCGGACGTACCTGAACTGACATCAAGCGTTACCATAGGCGTTGACGACTATCTGGCGGTGGTAGAAAAAGCCTTTGCCAACACAATAGAAGTTGCAAGTGCCGAAAAATTAGGCCTGGGCAACATTACCTCCATAGCAAAATCAAGAGACTATGTTCCGGCTGAAGGAGATGCTGAAGAGATACTGCCGCTGGCCCAGGTTGACACTGTCATATCCGCTGCCGTTTTCGACAAAAACGGCAAAGTGGCAGGAGTACTGATTGATACGGCACAAATCATAGTCCAATTTGACGCCCGGGGCAAAGTCACCAACAGGGATGCCGTACTGAAAACAAAAAAAGAGCTTAAGGATGACTACGGCCTGGGACGCATCTCTCCCATTGGCAAGGAATGGTACGAGCAGATTGAAGCACTGGAAAAATGGATGGTCGGCAAAACCGTTGCCGAAATCACCGGCATGAAGACAAAAGCCACCGATGATAACCACCCGCATGTACCGGATGTGCCTGAATTAACTTCAAGCGTTACCATCACTGTTGAAGACTACCTGGCAGTAATGAAAAAAGCTGCAGCAATCGCGAGATAAACGGGGATTTTCCTCAAAAGAACACCTCCGCACTTGGCGGGGGTGTTCTTTTGTGCAGAGTGCCGTTTTCTGTTATAATACGTCGGGGTGATATAATTTGGCCAAAAAACTGACTGCTTTTGCAGCTTTCGCATTCCTGTTCCTTTCCCTGGCAGGATGCCGCTTCCTTTCCGGCACTGACAGTGTATATACCCAGTATTCAGCAAGTTTCTTTGACTGTTTCGATACGCTGACGCAGGTAGTTGCCCAGACAAAAACAGAGGAAGAATTTAACCGCTACTATAATCAAATCCATGCACGCATGCAATACCTGCATAAGCTTTTTGATATTTATCATGATTACGACGGTATAAACAACATAAAAACAATTAATGACAACGCCGGCATACGGCCGGTTAAAGTAGAAAAGGAAATTATTGACCTGCTGCTCTTCTCCAAGGAATGGCATAAAAAAACCGGCGGCCGCATGAACGTAGCTTTCGGCTCAGTGCTCAAAATCTGGCATGATTACCGCACGGCAGGATTGACTGACCCGGCAAACGCCCTCCTGCCTCCCATGGTACTTTTGCAGGAAGCCGCCCGGCATACTGACATAGATAAAGTGATTATAGATGAAGAAAACAGCACCGTTTATCTTGCCGACAGGCAGATGCGCCTTGACGTCGGAGGGGTCGCCAAGGGTTTTGCCGTTGAAATCGCAGCCCGGGAAAGCATAGACGCCGGTCTGACATCAGGTATCATCGGAGCCGGGGGCAATATACGCACCATAGGTGCCCCAAAGGACGGACGCCGGGAAAAATGGAGCATTGGCATCCAAAACCCATCACAACCACTCTTCTCTGACGATAATCTCATAGAAACAGTTTATGTTGCTGATTTATCAGTGGTTAGCAGCGGTGATTACCAGCGTTATTATTATGTAAACGGCAAGGCATATCATCATATTATTGACCCCCATACCCTGATGCCCGCTGAATACAACCGCGCCGTCACCGTTGTCGTGGAAGACTCCGGTCTGGCAGATTTTATGTCTACCGCCCTTTTTCTCATGCCCTTTTCGGAAGGTCTTGCCCTCGCCGAAAGCATTGACGGTTTGGAGGCTATGTGGGTTATGAAGGACGGCAGCGTAAAGACGACAGAAGGTTTAAAACCACTGATGAAAAGCCAGGGAGCAACAAACAGTGTACGGAAATACAACTGGGAAAGGATTCTCAGGATTTTCAGAGAATAATTTAAGTTAAAAACTCAGGAGGCACATATATGGAAAATAAGCAAAAACTGATGACGGAACGGACACAGCTCTTTACTGATATTTACGACGGGAGAATTCCCCGGAGGATACCCCGGATGTCAAGCCTTTCGCCTGAACTTGCCATTCAGTATGCCGGGCTGCCCCTGGGCAGGACACAATATACTCTGGAAGGCATTGAAGAAGCATTTGACAAGGTTTGCCGGCTGGATTGCTTTGATGCCTACCCGATGGGGTTTTTTAATTCTCCCCTGAAAATGCAGATACTGGGCTCCAGAAGCTTTATCATGGGCTCCAACGGTTTTATGCAGCATCCTGAAGTAGTCCCCATGGAACCTGACGAATATGATGAGCTGATCGCAAGCCCCATTGATTTTTACCTGGAAAAAATTCAGCCCCGCGTCTATTCCGAACTTGATACCGACCCGGTAACCCGTTCCCTTGTATTCTCTGCGGCCATAAATGCTTCCCGTGATCATATGGACGCTTTTAAACGCATTAATGATAAGCTGGCGGAAAAATACGGCTTTTACTCACCGCCTGAAGAATCGGGCGCCATGACTTTTGCTCCCTTCGACTACCTCGCCGACTGGCTGCGCGGTTTTACAGGCGCCAGCACTGACATCAGAAGGTACCCGGAAAAGGTAACTGCAGCTTGTGAAGCTATCCTTCCCCTGGTATTTCATTTGGGTCTTCCTCCCGTTCCCTCCCGTCACGGGGAAACCGTCATTCCCCTGCACATGGCACCGTATATGCGGACAAAGGACTTTGAAAAATTTTACTGGCCTACCTTGTATAAACTTGTTTGGGCACTGGCGGAAGCGGGACAACCGGTACAACTTGCCTGCGAACACGACTGGATGCGTTATCTGGATTACCTGCAGGAACTACCTGCAGGAACAAGGTTCATTTTCGAATTTGGAGACCCGCAGCTCGTAAAGGATAAACTGGGCAAAAAGTTCATCATACTGGGTTTTTATCCCCTTATTCTTTTAAAAACCGGAAGCAAGGAGCAGTGCATCGACAAAGCCAAGGAACTGCTTGATATTCTGGCACCCGGAGGAAATTATATATTTGCTTTTGACAAGGGTGCAGTTTCCCTTGACAGTATTAATCTCGACAATTATGTGGCAGTCATGAATTATGTGGCTGAAAATTCCGCATACGACAATGCCGGGGAGAATTCCCTTGTTTGCGAGGAGACAAATCCTCCCCGCCTGTCCATCCCAAGCCTGAAGTCAAAATATGAACTGGACTGGGAAGAATACAAACTCCGCCACCCGGAAATTATCCCGGAGCTTGAACCAATTATTAAAGAGCAGCTTACCCAATACCGCAGAATGGTTCTTGATTTCCTGCTCTACTAAAGAATATTTTTGTCTATACCTTCTCCTTTGCAACAATTTTCCCTTTCTTAGGGAAGATTGTTGCTTCTGCCTTAAACTGTCCACTGTTTAAACTTTGCAGTTTTCTCATTGACAGATATCCGTTCCCCGGGATAAGATAAATTGTACTCCTTTTACAATACTAATAAGGAGGTCTGGTCTTGTCGCAAAAACTTAAAGCCGGCATAATAAACCTTTTTTCCGTCGGGCCAATAGGATTCTACTTAATGATGAATTTTGTGGGCAATTATTATGCCTATTTTTTAACAGATATTTTGAAGTTAGGCGCCGCCACTGCCGGTACTATCATGTTGGTGGCAAGGATTGTTGACGCCGTTGCCGTGCCGGTAACCGGTGGCTTTGTTGAACTAACCCGCCGCAAGCTGGGCCGTTATACCGTCTGGTTGTGGATAGCACCTCCTTTGACCACTCTTTTTGTTGCCCTGATGTTTACCGGTCCCGGCTTGCCGCTGACACTTTTAGCTGTTTTTCTCGGCCTCATGTACGTTTTGGCCCACTTGCTGGTTAATCTGGCCGAGGCAACCCAGTATGCTCTGATACCCGTTATTGCCTATACAGCGGAAGACAGAATGTTGATTTCCTGCAGGCGGGCACAGGCTCTTTCCGCGGCCGGCCTGATTTTCGGCCTCGCTGCTCCCAGAATGATAATTTTTTTAGGCGGCGGCAATGAAGGCCGCGGCATATTCTTAACTGTATTGACTTTCGCCCTTTTGCAGATGATTGGTTACTGGATTGTGGCAAAAGTATCCATGCCTTTTGACAGGCCGCAACCGGCAGGCAGCAACCAAAACAAGAGTCTCAGCCTTAAAGACATGGTAATGCAGGTAGCGGCCAACAAACCGCTTTTTACTTTGATAGTCGCCGAAGTTTGCCGCTGGTCGGCAAGTATAGTGGTTATGGGCTACGGTGTCTACTATTTCAAGTATGTTGCGGGCAATGAAAGCATGATTTCCCTGTTTTTCATTGCCAGAAGCATTGCCAGGCTGCTCGGTTCCGCCCTTGGTCAGTATATTGCCGTTCGCACATCTCAGAAAAATACCTGGAATACCGGTATGGGCATGTGTTTTGCCGCCATGACCGTTGCCTGGTTTATTGCTGAGAAGCCCTGGCTGTTTATCTTATTTTGCGCCCTGGCAGACTTGGGACACAGTATTGCTACCACCCTTTCCGCTTCTTTGTTTGCCGACGTAGCCGAATATGCCGAGTGGAAAACGAAGACCGCCGCCAAAGGCATCGTAATGGCTTTAAGCTCACTGCCGATAAAAATCTCCATGGCTCTCTCCGGCGCCATAACCGGCTACAGTCTGGGCGTTGTCGGGTACATTCCTGATGTTCTGCCCACGGCGCGGGTGGTAAAAGCAATCAGCTCTTTTATAACTCTGATACCGGCAGTTTTTGCCCTTTTATCCATAATTGCCATCTACTTTTATCCGCTGACAGAAGAACGCGTTGCCGCAATCCGCCGCCAAAGCAACACCGGTTCACCGGCAGTTTAGCTGTTTGTTGACCAAAAAGCGGCAGCCCGCAAATTTGCGGGCTGCCTTTATTTTTATAGTTAGCTCATTTTATAATTTTGAGATTCCAGCTCCCTTCTCCGCCCACTCTGATATCACGGTTTAAAAAGAGCAGCCAGGCGGCAAAAACAAGCAGCAAAAATGAAGCAAGCAGGCCTGCAAGCCAGGCAGTATTTAATTCTATGACAGCCATGCCGCCCTGATAATAATAGAGCGGTGTCAGTTTTGCAGCCGCCTGCAATCCGTCATAAATATTGGCAAGGCCAAGCAGCAGGTAATTGCCTGCCAGCAGTGCCCCGGCGAGCATGGCGGCCATGCGCGCTGCGGGCAGGATCATACTAAAGAAAACGGCAAAAGCCGTAAAAAACAGCAGTATGGCAAAGAGAGATAAAAAGGCTTGCAATAGTTGCAGCGGACTAAGAGCAAAACCCGTGCTGCCGGCCGGCAAGACCCAGCTGAGCCAGCCTGCAGCAAGAATTATAAACAGGGCTGTCGCAATTCCCGCCAGACGCCCGAAATAAAGGGCACTGCGACTAACGGGCTGGGCAAGAACCAGATCAAGTATTCCCTTTTCCTCATCGGCGGCAATCAGGCCTGAACCTGCGCTAACGGCAAAAATGCCGATAATTACCTGCATATAAGAGAAAAAATAAACATCTATATAACCCATGGGCGTATTTATAACGGTAATATTTTTAAAAAAGGCCAGCATGGTCTCCGGGAACATGTTAAGATACTCTTTCATATCGCTCATGTCGGCCATGTTGGGATAAAAAAAGATCATCAACAAACTGTAAAGGACAACACCCGCCGCCCAGCCGGTGATCTGCCAGCGCAAGCGGTACAGCATGTGCCTGTATTCCGCAAGCATTATTCTTCCTTCCCGTCTTTGTAGTAAGCAAGAAAAACTTCTTCCAGGGACAGGTGTTCCGATTGAATGTCGCTTACTTCATAAGCGGCAAGAGCTTTAATAAAACTGTTTACTTCCCCTTCCACCTGCACTGTGGCGTCAAATTCGCTTTCCCTGTTAATCAGTTTGACACCGGGCAGCCTGCTTAAGGGCCCGATATCCACCGGACCGCAAAAACGTACACGAAAGCGGCGTAGCGCCATGTTTGCCAGTTCCCCCGGCTGCGCTTCTTCGACTATTAGACCCCTGCGAATTATCGCCACCCGGTCTGCAATGGCTTCCACTTCACTTATAATATGGGAAGAAAAGAAAATTGTCGCCCCTTCCTTTTGCGCTTCCTTCAGCAGCCGGTAGACCACCTGCTGCCTGAGAGGATCAAGGCCGCTGGTCGGTTCGTCCAAAAGCAATAGCTCCGGTTTAGACATTAATGCCTGTACCAGGCCGACTTTTTGTTTGTTCCCCTTGGAAAGGTTTTTTATCCGTGCAGACATGTCCAAATCCAAGCATTTTGCCAGGTACTGCACATATTTCCAGTCGCCCTGCAGGCCGCGCAAATTATAAAAATACCTTAAAGCGGCGTTAACCGTCAGGTTGCCTTCCAGGTTCAGTTCACCGGGCAGGTACCCGGTGCGTCGGCGGATTGCAAGAGAATCTTTGCGGGGGGCGCGTCCCAGAATGCGTATTTGCCCCGCATCGGGCCTGATTAAATCAAGCAGGCAGCGTATAGTCGTCGTTTTCCCGGCCCCGTTAGGGCCAAGAAAACCCAAAATTTCCCCCTTTTTTACCTGCAGGTTAACGCCGCGCAGGGCTTTTGTCGTTCCGTATTTTTTCTTTAAACCTTTTATATCAACAGCCGGCGAATATGACATGCTTCAATTCCTTTCGACTGTACTGCAAGCTGCAATTCCTGCCTCGTGGGCCCTTTTGCACTTTTGGGCCGGTGCGCCCTCTTCCACATCTTATTATATTAGATATGGCCGATTATTTTCAGGGCAACAGGCAGCCAGGCAGCAACAACTGCAGCCATAATGACCTGTATAAATGCCGTTGATTTGGGCATGTCATACATTTTGTAATAACCGGTCATGTAAGTTATGATCGGTACGGTGTCCAGCGGCAAAAGATAACAGTTGGCCACGGTGAGCCCCAGGGTCATCATCGGGAGAAGCGGTGTAATGCCGATATTAGCGGAAAGCCCAACAAGAGGAGCGGACAGCAGGGCAATCAAAGCCGGTGCCACGGGAACAATGATCAACATGAGGAAGACAATTATGCCCACTACAAAGGCAATTCCAAAAAGCGGCAGGTTGATGCTGCTTGGTAAAAAAGTAATGAGCCACTTGTCTACCCCGTTGGCGATAAGGGCATCACCGACAGTTATGATGCTGGCAAGCAGGAAAAAGGCAGGCCAGCTAACACTTTTTTCGAACTCATCCCAGGTAAGAATCTGAATTTTGGGCAAGAAAAACAGGAAAAAGCCGACCAAAGCCACTACTGTAATATTGAAAACGGGGTACCAGGAACTCAATATCCAAAAAACAAACATGGCAAAGACTATTGCAATAACGTATTTTTCTTTGAAGTCCATCTTTTCTGGAACATCCAAATTATTTACAAAATCCTGTATATCCTTTTCACCCAGTTCAGTAACTCCGTAAACCTTCACAATAATCAGCCAGGCAATGGGCAGCATCTGTCTCTTATACACATCT
>DGEC01000018.1:6119-8155 GCA_002385745.1 Firmicutes bacterium UBA3936 | reverse complement strand
GGGAGAGTAGGTCTCTGCCAGAACCTTTATTATTCCTGGATCCGAGGATGTTTAATCCCTTGGGTCCAGCTGTCTTCCTCGATAGCTCAACGGTAGAGCAACCGGCTGTTAACCGGTGGGTTGTAGGTTCGAATCCTACTCGGGGAGCCAAATAAAGCCCAGCACATGTTGCTGGGCTTTATTGGCATTGCGGACCGGCGGTTCGGCCTTGCCAATAAATGGACAATATATTGTGTTGATTTATTTTGTATGATAAGATAGATTGCAAGAGATATATTCCTTGGTGACTTGTATGGCTCCAACTGTCCAAATATTCAAATAACGGCAAGTATTACAAGCCGGTGATTTGTAAGCAGATTTTTGCAAGGCAGTATGTTTACTCTGCTTTGGAGGCACAGGCGGTGAAAAATGAAAGTGCACACAGGATAATTGCTGCAACGATAACGGCTATAATATTTCTCGTGCAAGCAAGGGGTGATGTCTATAGAATTTTCTTATAGGTTTTTTAGCAAGCGCTTGTTTGAATAAAAACTGATATAGTTTCTATTTCTATTTTGGGGAGGATCTTTCATGAGTGAAAAAAATACTGACAACAGGGGAGGAAGAATTGACTCAAAAGATCTGCGCAACGGAGTCGCCTTTACACATGAAGCTGCTCAGTCACAGGCAGCCGCAGCAATCAAGTCAATTCCTTCAATGCTAAAAGATTATTCCTGTCCAATTTGCAACAGAACCTTCGCCATTTACGCAGATCTGCAACATCACTATGCTGACGAGCACCCTGATGCTGTTGTCCCTGTAAAAGTTTCATTTAATGTCAACGGGAAGGACTGCGAAGTGCTTATTGAACCGCACTGGACTTTGCAGCGCACTCTCCAGTTCCGGCTGGGGCTGACAGGCGCCAAACAAATGTGCAACCACGGAGCCTGCGGATCATGTACCGTCATTATTGACGGCAGACCCGTACTTTCCTGCATGACCCTTGCCATCGAATGTGAAGGCAAGTCCATAGAAACAATAGAAGGCATTGCAGCTAACCCGAAGTGGAAACCTCTTGTCGATGCTTATTGCCGGTGGGACGCCATGCAGTGCGGTTACTGCACTCCCGGTTTCCTGGTTACTGCCAAAGCCCTTCTGGATAGAAACCCGGATCCTACAGAAGAGGAAATTCGCGAGGCACTGGCGGGGAATATCTGCATCTGCGGAACTTACCCGCGTCACTCTACTGCAATTATGGAAGCAGCGCTGAAAATGGCGCAGGGAGGCTGAGAAAATGGCTGATTTAGCCGGTGTTAACGGTCAAAGAGAAGATTTCAGGGTTGTTGGGAAACGAAACCTCCCGGGCAAACTGTCATATGCCATGGCTACAGGTATTGCCAAATACGGTATCGACTATGTAGTTCCAAACATGCTCCATGCCAAATTTCTGCGCAGTCCTTATGCGCATGCTAGGGTAGTCAGTGTTGATACTACAAGGGCCAGGGCTATTCCGGGTGTTGTGGATATACTTACCTGGGAGGATGAGGATCTTAAAAAGCTCGGCAGCGGCGGCTTTGGGCCTCCGAGGCCGTATCTTGACAATGTAGCGCATTATGAAGGCCAGGAAGTAGCTGTCATTGTTGTTGCAGAAAGCGAGGATATCTGCGAAGAAGCGCTGCGGCAGCTTGATATTGAATGGGAAATACTGCCGCATGTTGTCGATATACTTGAGGGAAGAAAACCGGATGCACCCGTTATCCGGACACCTGACCAGGAAGTTCCCGCTATGTTTGCCATGGGCGGCGGAGACAATCCCCCAAAAAGAGGGAATGTTTCCTTTTCCAATGTTGTTCAGGGGGATATCGAAGCCGGATTCAAAGAAGCTGATCAGATTCTTGAATACAGTCTGACTTTGCCGGCTTTCGCGTCTTTTATACCCAATCCCTCGGGATCTGTGGCCTGGTGGTTTGACGACCCGTATCACGGAGAAGGGAAAAGCCTGCATATTGAAGGCGCGGTCCAGAGAAGGGAATCCATAGCCGCCATGTACGGCCTGC
>DGEC01000018.1:0-5934 GCA_002385745.1 Firmicutes bacterium UBA3936 | reverse complement strand
GGAAGGCCTGTCAGATGTGTCAACACACGCGAAGATACATGGGACTTCGCCATGAAAGAGCGCTACATGCATATAAAGGTCGGTTTCAAAAACAACGGCCTGATAACGGCAATTGACGATTTTTCCATAGCCGACGGCGGTGTGCCGGGAAGCTCTGTCTTTGGAACATCCGGCGACCAGAGTTACGGCCCTTACTTTACAACGAAATGCCTGAACATCAGGCAGAGGATGGAGATTGTCGACAGCAACCGCGGGATGATGTACGTCAGTGGCCAGCACTGCCCGTTTAACTGGGATTCCCTTACCATGGCCATTTATCTCATTGCGGAAAAGCTGGGGAAGGACCCCATTGACATTGCCAGGTTAAACCTGCACGGGCCTACTTCCCAGACCGACCCTGAGCCTGTACCCAGTTTCGAGGCTTGTGTTGAGGCCGGGAAAAAACTGATGAACTGGAACTGGCATCCTGCCGGCACAAGAAAACTTCCTGATGGGAGAATGCACGGAGTCAGTTTCAGGTACCAGATGTGCCCGCGGCATGCCGTTTCCGGGTATAATTGCAAGCTGGAGTTCCGCAACGGGGTAGTGCACATGCCGACACAGGGGCCTGTTTTCGGTGTGTATGCAGTTGAGTGCAACGCCATGGTGGTTGCGGAGGAACTGGGTCTGAATTACGAGGATATCAGCATTGACTTTGATTACAGGGAACAGTTTACTCCTGTCGGTGGGGGAGCGGACGGCACCACGGCTTCCGCCTGGGCAATGAAAGAATGTGCCAATATCCTGAAGCAGCGTATATTGGAAGCCGTTATTGAGGAAGCGGAAAACCCGCCGCCGCCAAGTATGTTCAGCTTCGGACCGCAGGAGCCCAGCCCGTTTAAAGGAATGAAACCGGAAGATTTGGATATTGTGGACGGTAAAGTAATT
Organism: Firmicutes bacterium UBA3936; assembly: GCA_002385745.1. GTDB lineage: Bacteria > Bacillota > Dethiobacteria > Dethiobacterales > Dethiobacteraceae > DTU027. The sequence continues at coordinate 5,007 of DGEC01000018.1, read as the reverse complement.
GCCAAATCCGATCCCGGCAAAGCCGTTCCCCTTGCCAGAGCAACGCAGAAACATATAGTTGCGACTTATTCCGGCAGACCTCCGGCACCGGCCTGGAGCCGGGGGATGGGAAGAGAACTGGACGTCATGAACGTTGCTTTCTGTGAAGTGGCTGTGGACACTGAAACAGGGGAGGTTGAAATACTCAAGTTTGGTGTAGTTGCAGACCCCGGCAAGGTAATAAGACCTATTTCACTGGAAAGCCAGATTGATCAAGTAATGTACTTCAGCCAGGGATGCCAGTTGTTGGAGGAGTATGTATATGATAAAAGAACAGGCGTGAAGCTGAGTGCCAACATGTTCGACCACAGGAAGCCGACTATGCTGGACGTGGCACCGGTAGAGCGCGAGTTTCTTGAAACCCGTGCCGGAAACGCGGCATACGGAGCGAGTGGAATCAGTCATTCACTGGCCAACACTCATCTTGTCATAATTGCAATTCACAACGCAATCGGGGTTTGGGTGGATCCGCCGGCAACACCGGAAAAGGTTCTCAAAGCGTTGGGAAAGGCATAGGAGGGGAAAAATGAAACCGTTTAATCATATGAATGCAAAATCTCTGGAGGAAGCCGTATCCGCCCTTGGCAGCGGTAATAGCAATGTTATCGCCGGCGGCACCGATCTTCTCGGTACGCTAAAAGACAACATCCTTCCTGATTATCCATTGACGGTGATTAATATCAAGTCAATTCCCGGTCTTGATTACATTAAGGAAGAGGACGGCATGTTGAAAATAGGGGCGCTTGCCCGCCTCGCCGACATTGCCGAAAACCCGCGTATTAAAGAGAAGTACACGGCACTGGCCCAGGCCGCCAAGCGGACTGCCACACCGAATGTGCGCCAGATGGGGACTATCGGCGGCAACATAGCCCAGCTCCCTCGCTGCTGGTATTTCCGCAAGCCGGAAAACCGTTTCTACTGTCTCCGCAAGGGCGGTGAGGAGTGTTTTGCCATATTGGGTGAAAACCGCTACCATTCCATCTTTGGCGGTATGAGAGTCGGCCCGACGCCCTGTACGCTGGAATGCCCGGCGGGAACTGACATTCCGGAATACATGGCTCAGCTGCGGAACGGCAACTGGGATGAAGCTGCCCGGATCATCATGCAGGTTAACCCGATGCCGGCCATAACGGGGCGTGTCTGCGCTCATTTTTGCCAGCAAAGCTGCAACCGCAACCAGACAGATGAAACTGTTCTCATCAGCGGAGTTGAGCGCGCTCTGGGCGATTATATTATGGAAAACAGCGACAGGTTTTATCAGCCGCCCGAGAAGGAAACGGGGAAAACAGTAGCTATTGTCGGCGCAGGGCCCTCGGGGCTGGCCGCTGCATATTACTTGCGCAAAGCGGGAAACAAGGTTACTGTTTATGACAGCAAAGAAGAAGCGGGCGGAATGCTTATGTATGCCATTCCGGCCTACCGGCTTCCCAAGGATATTGTGCGGAAATTCATCAAATGCCTGGAAAATATGAGTATTGAATTTATACTGAACACAAAGATTGGCGAAGCAATAAAGCCGGAAGAGCTGGAGGAAAAGTATGACAGTGTATGCTTCGCTACCGGCACCTGGAAACGGCCTGTGATCGGCATTGCCGGGGAGGAGCTGACTGTGTTTGGGCTTGACTTTCTTGTCGAAGTCAATAAATGGATGGAAGGCAAGGTTGGATCAGAGGTATTTGTCGCCGGTGGCGGTAATGTAGCCATGGACGTGGCAATTACGGCAAAACGGCTCGGTGCCAAAAAAGTAACTCTGGCCTGCCTTGAACCAAGAGACAGGATGCCGGCAAGTTCGGAAGAAGTTGCCAGAGCTGAGGAAGAAGGAGTTGTCATTCTGAATTCCTGGGGCCTTTCCAGAGTTATCGAGGAGAACGGTGTCGTTAAGGGAATGGAATTGAAGCGCTGTGTAAGCCCCTGGGATGAAGAAGGCCGGTTCAACCCGCAATACGACGAGTGCGAAAAAATGGTTGTCGATGCTGAAAACATTCTCATGGCTATCGGCCAGAATGCGGACCTGTCTTTCCTTGGCGAAAAATACCAGATGCAGTTGAATCAGCGCGGGCTGATTGACGTTTCCGAGGAAACACTAATGACTTCGCGGGAAGGCGTTTTTGCAGCGGGTGATGTCACAACCGGCCCCGGCACTGTCATTGGCGCCATTGCCACAGGACGAAGGGTCGCCAAGGGGATAAACTCCTATCTGGGCGTGGAATGCACCTCTTGTGTGAATAATGACAGTGCCTGCTATATCAGCAACGACCCTGAGGGCATTCTCAAGCAGGAGGCACTGCAGCTCAGGGAGCTGGATGCTGAAAAGCGGCGCATGGACCTGGAGGACTCATTTACTCCGACTGCAGAGGAAGCTCTGGAGGAAGCACGGCGCTGCCTGAACTGCGGCTGCTATGCTGTCCATCCTTCCGATATCGCACCTGCTCTAATTGCCTTGAACGGCAGAATTGTCACCGACAGGCGGATAATAAACGCGGAAGATTTCTTTACGGTGAAAACACCGGGCAACACAGTTCTTAATGACAATGAGATTATCACTGAAATTCAGATTCCTATGCCACCGGAAGGAAGCAGGAGTACCTTTATTAAAATGGCCATCAGAAAATCCATAGACTTCCCCATTGTCAACTGTGCTGTTCTGGTAGGAGGCGAAAGCTCCCGTATCTGCCTGAATGCCGTTGCTCCGAAACCCTACCGGGCCGTTAAGGCGGAAAAGGCAATTGAAGGCAAAGAAATTACCGAAGAAACCGCCGAAGCTGCCGGTGCTGCCGCCGTGGAAGACGTACAACCGTTTGCTGACAGCAGGTATAAGGTCCAGATAGCCAAAACTTTAGTTAAACGGGCACTTCTGGCTGTCAGGTAAAGCAACCTGAACAATAAATTCCCCGGGCTGCAAGTAAACAGCTCGGGGAATTATATTTCTTAACTGAAAAACAGATTTTTGTTTCCCTTGTCCGTACCCGGCGAATGTTGTATGATAAAAAAAAAGATTTATCTAGCAGCCGGAGGTGGTGAACCGTATGCAGGACAAAATCAGGATAGGTATAGTAGGTTACGGCAACCTGGGCAGGGGTGTTGAGCTGGCAGTACACAGGAATCCTGATATGAAACTGGCGGCTGTTTTTACCAGAAGAGATCCCAAACAACTGTCACTGATAAATAAAACGGTGAAAGTTCTGCCCATCGGACAAGCCGGTAAAATGACGTCCGAGATAGATGTAATGATTTTATGCGGCGGTTCGGTAGGGGATCTGCCGCAGTACGGTCCCTGGTTCGCCGCCAGGTTTAATACCGTTGACAGTTATGATAATCATGCAAACATTCCCGAATACTATGACCGGATGAACAGGGCTGCCGCAAAAAACGGCAAAACGAGCATTATCAGTATTGGCTGGGATCCGGGCCTGTTTTCCTTCTTCCGGATGCTTTCGGAGGCTGTTCTGCCACAGGGGAAGAGTCATACATTTTGGGGGCGCGGTGTCAGCCAAGGGCATTCTGCCGCCATTCGCAGGATTCCCGGAGTCAAAAACGGCATCCAGTATACCATTCCCAATAAGGAGGCTATCGAGCAAGCCCGCAGCGGAGAAGATTCTGAAATGAAAACGGAAGATAAGCATGTGCGGGAGTGTTATGTGGTGGCTGAAGAGGGGGCGGACAAAGAAAGCATTGCCAGGCAGATCAAGACAATGCCGCATTATTTTGCCGGGTATAAAACGCATGTCACTTTTATTACAGAGGAAGAATTAAAACGGGAACACTCCGGTATGCCCCACGGCGGGTTTGTTATTTGCAGCGGCAGAACCGGAGAGAAGGAAGAAAACAGGCAGCTTATAGAATTCACGCTTAAGCTTGACAGCAACCCGGAATTTACGGCAAGTGTCTTGACGGCTTATGCGAGAGCGGCATATCGCCTCAACCGGACAAAGTGCTTTGGGGCGAGAACCATATTGGATGTTCCCCCTGCCTTAATATCATTAAGTCCGCCGGAAGAACTGCGCAGCAAACTGCTGTAGCTTTCTTTTTCGGACGTTCTGTTTTAGAATAAATATGCACTTGAGATGCTGCACGGGAGGTAGGCTATGTGTAGCGGAAGAAAAGCTTGCTTAATATTTCTCGGTATATTTTTCTTGATTATCCTTGCAATCTGTACCGGCTGCGGCCGGAAGCCAAGTCCCCAAGACAACGGCAACACAGGCAATGACAACAACAACTCCGGCAGTGAAGAAGAAATTTCTTACATTGAGCAGGAGATCAACTCCTGGATTGAAAACTCAAAAGAGATTTTTTTGGGCCAGAGCCGCGAAATTGATGGCAAACAGTATATTTTAGTCACCTACGGCAAAAAGGAAAGCAACGGCTATACTATAGATATAGTAAATACAGAAGTCCTGGAAGATCATGTGGCCGTTTATGTGGAATTTGCCCGGCCGGCAGAGGGTGAAGTTGTGGAAAGTGTCGAAAATTATCCGTATGACCTGGAGACCATTGAAGCGACAGGTCTTCCGGTCAGATTTTATGCCGGCGGTGATGAGGATAGAAATCCCCTGCTTTTAGGCTGTGATTATCTCCTGCCTGTCAAGGCTTCGTCCGCAGGGATAAAAATTTTTAACCCCGGCCCGCAGGAAGAAGTGGGGCGGCTGTTTACCATAGAGGGTGTTGCCAATGTTTTTGAAGGCAACTTCCAATATTCCCTTGCCGATAGCAGCGGCAAAGTACTGGCTGCAGGCTACTATGTTGCGGCAATGGGGGATTGGCAATATTTTTCAATAGAGTTGGAAATAGAGGAAAATTTTCAGCTTTCTCCTCCCCTCAGGCTGGAATTGTTTACTGAAAGCCCCCGGGACGGCAGCAGAGAGAATATAATAAAAATGGCTTTGCAGTTTAATAATTAGTATAAGCATATTTACTTTCCTGTTGTTGTGAAAATAGGATAATATGTTTTCCTCGCTTGTTGTTTTATGT
>DGEC01000111.1 GCA_002385745.1 Firmicutes bacterium UBA3936 | reverse complement strand
CCATTTTTGTCTACAGTCTGAGCAAACGGTAAAAACACCGTTTGCCTGTTTCCTCTTCTCCTGTCTCAATTTCCGTGCCTCCGGCACGCTTGTTGTGCCAAAAACCGGTTTATAGAATTGGCCTGAACAAAAAGCGGCCGGTTTTCACGCCATAGGCAGGTATAAGTTTTTGTGCAATCAGCTCCCGGTTCAGCAAAAGCCTGAAAACCACCTCAATTTTTATTTCCCGCTCGCGAGTTAATAAAAAGGTAAAAATCAGCAAAATGCAGAGTAATTTCGTCTTTCAACCCGTTTGCCGAGCCGGAAAACTGCTGAAATACAATCAGTACTTCCAGATCCTCCAGGCGCTCAAAATAGCTCATTTTCTCCCTTGGCAGCGTTTCTGCCTTATCCACATTGTCCCGCCACAGGGACTGCACAATTTCTGCAATATTTTTGCTGTAGACCGTCTTGCCCGCGAGATTAACTTCCAGCCGGTGATCCTGCGGAAAATAGGAAACCGCAATACTATCTGAAACACCCGACTGGTGGCTGCCGGAGGTGATATGCATGAAATAAGCAAAATCTGCAATTTCCCAGACGGTGTCTTCCTGTTTAAGAAAACAGCGGAAATAAACATCGTTTTCATCGGGAGGATAGGCGTAAGGATCCAGGGGAAAGCCAAGCAGATCTTCGACCTGAGGTATGGTCTCAACACCCTCAGGCAGCGCCCTCAGGTGCTGTAATCCATAATGCCGGTTAAAATATGTTACAATCGAGCTTAATTCCCTGCGTTTTTCCGCCTGCAACTCAGTTGCGGGCTTGATTATTTTCCCGTTCAAAAGGAAATTATTCTCTGCCGCTATTTTTTCAAAGCGGCGATTCTGGCTGTCCATGGCAACGGAGTAGCTGCTCCAGGGTCCGAAAACAGACAGCAGCGCCACCAGGGCCAGCGCAACAGGCAGATAAAGATTTTTAGGCTTTTTGGCAATGATTAAATAAAGCATGGAAGCTGCAGCCCAGATACCCGCTGCCAGTACAAAATACCTGTTTTCCGTAATACCGTAAGCCCTGATCCTTACCCACATGGCCGCAAACATTAACAGCAAAAGCGGCAAAAGCAGCAGGGGGAAAGAAGCGCTGAATGTTTTTGTCCATTTGTTTAAACGGCGCAGAGGATATATGCAAAAGATTACAAGTGTGCAAAGCAAAGCATACCAAAGAACAAGATGAGAGACCATCACATCCGGCCACTGCCGTGTCACCAGTATTTTTAAAAAGTAAATGTACAGGATTACACAATAGGCGGCAATCAGCGGCAGCATAATATAGCTTAATAGTGATTTAACTGTTGGCGGATAGCTTTCATGTTCCAACTCCCGGTCGCCATCCGGTATATCCGCCAGGAAAAAGGCCGGGGCAAAAATTCCGGCAACTATTGCCCAGATATCAAAATAAAAAGCCCCTAAAATATTGATTTCAAATAGGTAGCCAATTGTCGCCAGCATGGCAGACAGCCCCGCAAAAAGGATGACTGAAAACAGGTAAGTGACAAAGAAGCTGACAGCCAGCCTGATTACATAGAGCTCATAATTTTGTTTGCGATTAAGGTAAGGAATGAAGGTAAAAGCCAGTAAAAGGGCGAAAAATACCGCTATATAACGCGTTACGGCAACCATACCGAAGTCCGGCAACAGATAAAAATAGTAGATTACCAGGGCTGCAGCTGCTGCAAGATAAATAAGTACCCTGGCAAGCTTTCGGATATCAGGCACTCTTTCATAAAACACCCTGATACAGAGGGAAAGGGGAATTCCCAACGCCAGCACTGCAGCCAGCCGCAATAAATGCTGCAGGGTATCCCCGTCTGTATAACCGTAGTTGCAATGATTGTAGACAATCAGTACCACTACAGTGACAGCGCACATCAGCAGGGTTTCAGGAAAACGGTTTAGCCCGGAATGAAGCTTGGATATCAGAGTTTTTGCCCACAATAGAAGTTTTTTGCGCTTCTTTTCCACGAATTATCACCTCACATTAGTGATTTAAGCATCTCATATGAAATTGAAACATGCAAGCGGTAAACTCATCTTCTTGCTTTATTGCATGATACGATTTATACTAAAATTAATAATATTTTTAATTATCAACTCAACGGAAAGAAGGGTTATTCCATGCAAGTTATAAAGAGAAATGGAAGCATTCAGCCCTTTGATATTAATAAGGTGTTGTTAACGGTGGAAAGAACTTCTGACGAGGCAAAAACACCGCTGACAGCATCGGACCTTAGGAATATCGGTAATGTTGTAACAAATAAGCTTAAAAACAAAGCTTCTGATTATGTTCACGCGACCGAAATTAAAGCTGTGGTCATAGAAACACTTCAGGAAATGGGCTTTGCACTTATTGCCAAGCATTATAGCGAACCTGAGCGTCATATTTAAGTCCGGTTCAGCTATAGGCTAATCCGGGGAGATGTTCCCTGGATTTTCTTATTTTTCCTACGGCCGTAAATCCGTGCACTTTTATACGTGTTTGTTTGTGCACGGCAACAGTTCTCCGCTTTATTGCCGTGTGTCCGGCCGGAAACGCTTCCAACAATTGCTTTTTTGCTTAGACAAACGGAAATTTTTGGATAAAGTATTATACCATTGGCTGGCAATCAAAGCAATCTGCAAAACCAACGCTGTAGAAATGCCATGATTTTATCAGGGGAATGAAAAGCAACAAAATTTTTACCGGTTGCTGCCCGCAGCAGGAGAATATAATCCGGAAGTCGTAAACGTTAATAACAATAAAGAAAATGAAAAAGGAGAAGTGAAAAAATGGCATACCCCAAGTTTGATGAAAAAGAGTTGAAAGTTGTCGGAGAGGTTCCTAATTTTATGGGTCCCCCCACACCTCTCTATGATTTTCCGGTCAGCAGGAAGGAAGCCTATATTGCCACCATGAAAAGAAAACCAATCTGGCAAATCACGGATATTGAGTCGCGCATGGTCTGCCCGAAAGCCAACCCGGACAATATCGCCCGCGCCTTTGTTTTTGAAGACACGCCCATGCCGCCGGAACAAGGCGGCGGCAAAGATATGTTTGGCATAGAATGGGTCTATGTCCCCGTTGCCGGCGGCTCAATGGTTAAACCGGGCAATCCCTTGCTGAAAGATGCCAACGAATGGAAAGAAAAGCTGGTCTGGCCCGACATTGACAGCTGGGACTGGGAAAGCAGTGCTAAAAATATCAACTTATCCTCCTCAGATCAGTTTAATATGGCCTGGTTCCTTAACGGCTGGTTTGAAAGACTGATATCCTTTATGGATTTTGATAACGCCGTTGTAGCATTGATTGATGAAGATCAGAAAGATGCGGTTAAGGAACTATTTGACAGACTCTCCGATTTATATATCAAAATAATTGATAAATATCTAGAGTATTTTCCGGGAATTGACGGGTTCTGCATCCATGATGACTGGGGTGCCCAGAAGGACACCTTCTTCTCACCCGACACCGCCATGGAAATGATTGTCCCTGCCATGAAAAAAGTAACCGATTACCTGCATTCCAAAGGATTAATCGCTGAACTCCATTCCTGCGGCATGCTGGAAAAACAGGTTCCTTCAATTATCGCAGCCGGCTGGGATACCTGGACTCCCCAGGCAATGAATGATACGCAAAAAATATATGAGCTTTACGGTGATCAGATTATTATCGGCGTTATTCCGGATAAATTCCCTCCCGATGCCAGTGAAGAAGAACAGCGGGCAGCGGCGGCAGCTTACGTTGAAAAATTCTGCCGGCCGGGGAAGCCGTCCCTGTTCAGCTATTACGGGATGGAGCTCTTAACCCCCGCATTCCGGGAAGAACTCTACAAGCGGTCCAGGATTAAGTACAGCGAAATTTAAAATACACTAATCCGGCAAGCCGTTGTCAGCATTGCTCCGGTATTTGATGTATCTGCAGCTTATTTTGGAGAAGAATAAAAAACGCAGGAATTTCTTAGATGTCGGAGAATTTATACAGTAAATAATAACAGGAGGGAAAACAGTGTCAAAACTTATTAAGGTAATTAACCCAACACCCGCATCACTGCAAGAAAACAAAGGAATTTTTGCTGCAGCGGAACTGGCCAGGGAGTCTTTAGCCAAGCGCCTGGACACCCTGGACGGCAAAACTATTTATCTGGTAGACATCGGCTATGGCGGCAGCTATAAATTTATGCAAGCCCTGGAGCGCTGGTTCAAAAAAAATATGCCCTCTGTTAGAACAGTGCGCAAGCGCAAAAGCGGCAGTGCCATAGCGGATGATTCCAATGAACTCTGGGAAGAAATAAAGGCCAAAGGACATGCCGCCGTTGTCGGCGTAGCCGGGTGAATAGGCTGCGTACCAGCGGTCGCTGAGTGCTGTATTACACTGGAAAAAGATTACGGTATCCCCACTGTTCCCATGACAACAGAGGCCTTTATTTCCGTGGTCAGTGAAGACCGTAAAGCCGGCTTCGTACCCTTCTTATTTACACCGCATCCTGTTATCGGCATGACGGATGAAGCCCTTGACGGCTATGTTGTCGGCAACAACCCGGATACCGGGCGGCCTCTAATTGAGGACATTATTGACAACCTGACCAAACCCGTTGATCCTGCTAAATTGAAGTTTAAGGGTGCAATTGTCGAACAGGACCTTGAAGGCCAATTCTTAAAGCCGGACACGGAGGAAAACCTGCAGCAGTTCTTTTATGAAATGGGCTGGACGGACGGCCTGCCGATTGTCCTGCCCGCCGAAGAGCGTGTGCAGGAAATGCTTGCTGCCACATCCGCTTCGCCCGATGAAATCGTCGGTGAAATGATGCGCTTCGATATCCGGGGAACGGTGCAATACACCGTTGCCAACGTGGCAACCATTGCCGTCATGGCCGGTGCCAAGCCGGAGTACTTCCCCGTTATTTTGGCAACAGCCGCCTCCCAGCTGGAAGCCATCCAATCTTCCACCTCCAACTGGTCGGCAATGCTGCTGGTAAACGGCCCCATCCGCAAAGAAATCGGCATGAATTCCGGTATTGGCGCCCTTTCTCCCGGCAATATGGCCAATGCTACCATCGGCCGGGCCTGGACATTAATGTCTACCTGCTGGGTTGATATCAGACCCGGCAAAAACATGTGGTCGTCCCTGGGCAGCAGCCTTAATTACAATAACAACTGCTGTGCGGAAAACGAAGAAGCCAGTGTCTGGGAGCCTTTCCACGTACAACAGGGCTTCCGTAAAGACGAAAGTGTTGTCAGCATCTTCCGGGGCTGGGTTTTTATCAACAGCGCCGGTACGGCATCAAAGCGCTCCATAGGAGAGGAAATGTGCTTGGAATTAAGTACCATGCCTCCCACCATGGGCAGCGTTACAGTTGTTATGGACCCGGGGATTGCCAGGATGCTGAAAGAAAACGACGGCTTTGCCACCAAACAGGATTTCAGCCGCTGGCTGTCCGAAAATGCCAAAATGCCCGCCGGCCGCTACTGGGATTTCGACCATGTGGACTGGCTGGTCAAACCGCAGGCCATTCAAGGGATAGAGCCCTTTGCTACTTTCCTGAAGAAGGATCGCGACGAGCTGATTACTCCTTACTTTGACCCCAACAGGATTAACATTGTTGTTGTCGGCGGAGATACCAACCCGCTGTGGAAAATATCCGATTACGGTTATGCCCGCAGTGAATCCGTCGATAAATGGCGGCCGGCCAAGAGTAGCGGCGGCATAGAATGTGCCGACGGCTCGTGCGGGCTCCCCGACGAAATAGAATGTGCCGACGGTTCATGCGGACTCCCAGATGAATATAATGAAGCCGATTATGACTGATTTAACTGTTTACTCGGACCGGCAATGCCGGTCTCAGACTGTAGACAAAGTCA
>DGEC01000067.1 GCA_002385745.1 Firmicutes bacterium UBA3936 | reverse complement strand
AGATGTGTATAAGATTAAACTCTTGAATTGATGTTTCTTCGTGATTGAAAGCCTTAACTATTAAATGGCCGCCATACATTTCTTCAATGTGACCGTTCAGATTTCCCAGTTCTCTTTGCCGGGCGGCAAAAAGCTTCTGGGATCGTTTGGCAACCTCCCGAGTAACTACGAAAGCCAGAGGCAGTGAGAGGAAAGCAAGCAAAGTCATCCAGCCGCTGATGGAAATCATCATAATTATGACCCCGACAACGGTTATCAACGATTCCAGAATCTGCGCAATGCTATCCTGCAGCGTACCGGCAATAAGGTCCACGTCGTTTGTTACCCGGCTTAAGATATCTCCATAGGATTGGGAATCATAAAATTTTAAGGGCAGGCGGGCAATTTTTTCACTGACATCCCTGCGCATATCAAAGACAGTCTTTTGGGAAATACCGGCCATAATATATTGCTGGAAGTAGCGGAAAACGGCGCTGAGGGCGTAGAGCGCTATAAGTGTTTTTAAAACGCTGGCAATACCAGCAAAATCAATGGCCGCCCCGGGGACTCCCCGCATTTTATCCATAATCCCGTTAAACAAGATGGTGGTTGCTCTACCGGAAATTTTCGGGCTGACAACATTAAACAATTCTCCGGCAACGGCAAAAATTATTACCAGTGAAAAAGGAATAAAATGGGGCCTTAGATAGCGCAGTAATCGAAAGATGGTTTTGCGGAAGTTTTTCGGTTTTTCTCCGGGCATCATCAGCGCTCCGGGCCCGCCGCGGGGCCTGCCCGGCGGTCTGCGCCTGAAGCGTTCGGGCATCTCTTTGGGGTGCTGTTGTTTGCTGGTCATGCTATCTCCTCCTCAGACAGCTGCGAGAAAACAATTTCCCGGTATATCTCGTTATCTTTCAGCAGCTCTTCGTGAGTACCGATACCGGCAATCCGGCCGTCCTCCAGCACAATAATCCGGTCGGCATCCATCACCGTATTAACTCTTTGGGCAACTATAATCACCGTTGCGTCTGCCGTCTCACTTTTCAGGGCAGCGCGCAGCCTGGCATCGGTCTTAAAGTCAAGAGCGGAAAAAGTGTCGTCAAAGATATAAATCTCCGGTCTGCCCACCAGGGCCCTGGCAATGGAAAGACGCTGCTTCTGGCCGCCGGAAATGTTTGTGCCTCTCTGGGAGATCTCGGCATCATATTGCTCGGGCATCTTTTCAACAAAGTCCTTGGCCTGGGCAATCTCTGCGGCATGCCGGACTTCCTCAATGGTAGCGTCTTTTTTGCCGTAGCGGATATTGTCGGCAACAGATCCGGAAAACAATACCGCTCTCTGGGGAGCATAGCCGATTTTAGCCCGCAGCTCTTTCTGCGTCATCTCTCTGATATCTATCCCGTCTACCAGGATGCTGCCGCTTTGCACATCATAAAAGCGCAAGAGCAGGCTGGAAAGGGTTGATTTGCCTGAGCCGGTTCCGCCGATAATAGCTGTGACTTCACCGGGCCCGGCACTAAATGTTATGTTGCTTAAAGCCGGTCGTTCAGCCCCGGGGTAAGAAAAGGTAACGTCCCTGAACTCGACATAGCCGCGTTTATCTCCAGGCTTGACGGGATTTTCGGGATCCTTGATCGACGGTTTTGTGTCAAGCACTTCGTTAACCCTGGCAAGGGAAGCTGCCGCCCGGGGTATCATGACAAAGAGCATGGACAGGGCAAACATGGAAAACATAATGTGCATGCCGTACTGGATAAAGGCCATTAAATCGCCCACCATCATATGCCCCCGGTCAATACGGATGCCGCCAAACCAAATTATGCTGACTGTTGTCAGGTTCATTACCATCATCATAACCGGCATCATTACAGCCATAATGCGAAAAACACGGATAGCGGTCTGCATAAAATCCAGGTTTGCCTCTTCAAAACGTTTCTTTTCATATTCATCCCGGTTAAAGGCTCTGATAACCCGTATCCCGGTCAGTCCTTCCCGCATTACCAGATTAATTCTGTCCAGCTTCTTCTGCATGCTTCTGAACATGGGTGTACCTTTGCGCGCTATAAATGTGACCAACACAAAGAGAATGGGAACGGCAATGAGAAAAATTAAAGAAAGTCCGGGATCCTTGGAAACGGCCATTACTATACCGCCAACGCTCATAATCGGAGCCATGACCATCATGCGCAATCCCGTCATAACAACCATCTGCAGCTGTTGAATATCGTTGGTCGTCCTGGTAATCAGGGATGCGGTCCCAAACTTGTCGAATTCCTGCAGGGAAAAGCTTTCCACATGGGCAAAGACAACTTTTCTCAGATCACGGGCATAGCCGGCGGAAGCCCGGGCTGCAAAATAGCTTCCTAAAAGGTTGCAGGCGCCGCCGGCCGCGGCAACCGCCAGCATGAGGGCACCGACCCGCAGAATAAACGGGATATCGGCATTTACCACACCGATATCTATAATATCTGCTGTCAGCTGAGGCAGGTACAAGTCAATAACCGCCCGTATTACCACCATGGCAAGAGAAGCCACTACCAGAAATCTGTAAGGTTTTAAGTAATGCAGCAACCGCGCCATAAGCAACTATCCCTCCCGGTTAACATCTATGTCCTTGGTAAAAAAATCGTAGCTTTTAAGCAGCAGATCCGCCAGCAGCCGGCTTTGTTCCTCGCCCAGGTATTTAATCAGGCTGTTAAAGTCCGCGACCAATGCTTCCCAGGCCTGCTGCAGAACATCTTCACCCTGTTTTGTCAGTATAACCCGGATATACCGGCGATCACCGGGGTCACTTTTCCTCTTGACGAAACCTTTTTCCTCCAGGCGGTTGATAAACTGGGTAACCGTGGGAGAAGTAACTCTCATAATGCGGCTCAAATCTCCTATTCTGATACCCGTTTGCGTTTTGTCCATTTTTCGCTTGATAAACAAAAGAATGACAATCTCACTGTGCTTGACGCCGGGCACATGGTTTTTCGGATGCATGCGCATGATACGGAAAAAAGCGTCCATGAGCTTTTGAGTCAATTCATTCCCGGCTTTTTCCACGCACATTACCTCCCTATGGAATAATACTTAGATTAGCAACCAATTAGTTTACTAACCTATTTTACAGCATTTTTCCTGCTATTACAATACTCATTTTAAAAAAATTCCCATAATATTTAAACATTTTAAAACAAAAATGCCGCCGGTTTTTACTGCCGGCGGCAAAGTAAAGATTAGACGGCTTCGTAGTCCTTTCCTTCTCCAAGCACGCTGTGAACCTTGGGCATCCACTCGCTGATGGGAATACCCTGCGGGCATTTATCCTCACAGGCTCGGCACTCCACACAGCCGGAAGCCCTTGTCTCTTCCTTGAGAAAGCCGTTGTAAAAGCGGCGCGCAGCTTCCACATCGGCAAACATGTAGCCCTCATTGAAAACCCTGAAAACGCTCGGTATTGCCACATTATTGGGACAGGGCATGCAGTAGGCGCAGCCTGTGCAGGGGATAAGGCTTTTGGCCTGGAATTTTTCCCGCACACGGCTGATGACATCAAGCTCCTGCGGAGTCATGGAATTAATGCCCGACCTTTCCGCGGAAGCAATATTTTCCACAACCTGCTGCATGTTGGACATGCCGCTTAATACAACGGACACTTCCTCCTGGTTCCACAGCCACTGCAGCGCCCAGTCGGCAGGCGTGCGGTTGCTGTCGGCTTCCCGCATAATCTCAAGAATATCCCCGGCAGGATTCACCAGTTTACCGCCCAGCAAGGGTTCCATAATCACTACGGCAAGCCCCTTGGAGGCGGCATACTTCAGGCCTTCCGTCCCCGCCTGGTTTTCAACGTCCAGATAGTTGTACTGTATCTGGCAGAACTCCCATTTGTCATAGCCGTCAACAATTTGTTTAAAAGCAGGCAAATCGTCATGAAAGGAAAAGCCAAAGTGTTTTATTCGCCCGTCGGCAAGAGCTGCCTCGGCTTTTTTCAGGATGTCCAGTTTTAAAACAATATTTTCCCACTGATCCTTGTTTATCCCGTGCAGCAGGTAAAAATCAATATAATCCTGCTGCAGCCTTCTCAGCTGCTCATCAAGGATGCGATCAAATTCATCGGCTGTTTTAAACTCGCGTACCGGCGATTTTGTTGCAATTTTAACCTTCTGCCGGTAGCCGTCCTGCAGCGCTTTCCCGACAATTACTTCACTTTTCCCAAAATGGTAGGGCCATGCCGTATCTACATAATTAACTCCGTGGTCAATGGCATAGCGAATCATGGCAATGGCTTCTTCTTCATCAACCTTGTCACTCATCGGATTGCCGTCGGTAGTGGGCAGGCGCATGGCGCCGAATCCCAGGGCTGAAACCTGCCAGTCAAGACGACCGAATTTTCTGTACTGCATAAGCTCCCCCTTCCTGTGCTTTTCAGCATACCGGTTTTATTACATATTATACCATAACTTTTTTCTTTAATTTAATTATATATCATTATCATATATCTTTTTCGCCTGTTTGCAAAGTGAAAATCCGCAAACAAAATGTCTGCGGATTTACAGCAGGTTCAATTAAGTATGGCAGGATATAAATGATTATTATGGAATTATAGAGACTGATTACAAAAAATGTTAATCGCCGGCTCCGGAATGCCGGTTGTCAGGCATAATAATAATTTGCGGAGCCGCTGTAAAAAAATAAGGAGTGGGCTGCAGCAGATGAAAAAAATTGTAATTATCGGTGCCGGGATAGCCGGATTATCGACCGGATGTTATGCTCAAATGAACAATTATCAATCGGAAATATATGAAATGCACTCAACGCCCGGCGGTGTTTGTACTTCTTGGAAAAGAGGCGATTACCTTTTCGATCATTGCCTGCATTGGGTAATAGGGTCAAACAGGGAAACAAGTTTGTACCCAATTTTTAAAGAATTGGGCATAGCTGATTCCATTGATTTTTTCTACACTGATAAATTCCGGGTTATCTCTTTAAATGGCCGGACAATGACTGTTTATACCGATATCAATATGTTTGAGGCTGAATTACTGCGTTTATTTCCTGAAGAGAAAAAAGGGATCAAGAGATACATCAACCTTCTAAAAAAATATACTAATTTTAATCCGCCGATGGACGGTGATTTTGGGAGTTTTGGCATAACCGGATTTATTAAGCTTCTTCCCTTTATGCCCTCTTTTATAAAGCTTAAAATGACATCAATTGAAGAGTTTCTTGATGACCTGTTCAATAATAATGAATTGAAAGAAATGCTTTACCGGATGTTCCCGGTAAAAAAACTACCGGCATTGATGGCTGTTATGCCACTCAGTTTTATGCATCGTAAAGAAGCCGGTTACCCGTTAGGCGGTTCGTTGAACTTCGCACATAAAATTGAAAGAAAATATATTGAGTTGGGCGGGAAAGTGCACTATAAATGCCGGGTAAAAAAAATTATTGTTAAAAATTCCTGTGCTGTCGGCATTGAGCTGGATAGCGGCAATTTTATACCTGCAGACATTGTGATATCCGCTTGTGACGGCCGAACGACACTCTTTGAGATGCTTGCAGGAAAGTACCTTCCCAAAAAAATTAAACATTTCTATCGCAATCCGCAGCTATGGCCGCCAATAATCTCAATTAGTTTAGGGGTAAAAAGAGACTTTTCAGGCATGCCGGAAATAACGGATTTTAAATTGCGCGAACCGATTGTCATTAACGGCAAAGAAATTTTCTGGTCCGGTTTTTTTCACTACTGTCACGATCCGCATTTTGCGCCAAAAGGTAAAAGTGTTCTTCAAACTCAAATAGAGACTGACTATTTTTATTGGAAGCAGTTATACGAAAAAGACAGAGACAGATATTACTCTGAAAAAGAAAGAATATTGAAAACCTATCTTGGCATATTAGAGAATATTTTCCCTGGAATTAGGGATGACGTCGAAGTTGCTGATGTTGCCACTCCGGTTACCTGGGAGAGATATACCGGAAACTGGCAAGGATCTTATGAGGGTTGGATACCTACAGTAAAAACATTTGGCACGACATTGCCAAAAAAATTGCCTGGATTGCACAACTTTTATATGACGGGTCAGTGGGTTTTTCCGGGCGGCGGCGTGCCAATGTGCATGGCGCAAGGCAAAAATCTAATCCGGGAAATTGCTAAAGAAAGAAAAAAGATATATGATAAAAACAAGTAATTCAAGTAGTAACGGCATGATTTTGTCCACTGTGTTATTCTCTGCTATAATAAGGAAGGACCGCCGCCCGGCGGCCGGCTATTACAACCGAAGGAGAGAAAGCCATGGCAAAGGAAACGGAAATGCAGTCTAATTTTATCTATACACTCATCAGCAAAGATGTGGCAGAAGGCAAAAATGACGGCCGTGTTCATACCCGCTTCCCGCCTGAACCCAACGGTTACCTGCATATCGGCCATGCCAAAGCAGTTCTGCTTAACTATAAATTGGCCAAGGCATTTAACGGCAAATTTAATGTGCGCTTCGACGATACAAACCCGGTTAAGGAAGAACAGGAATTCGTTGATTCAATCCTTGAGGACCTCCGCTGGCTGGGTGTAGACTGGGAAGACCGGCTTTATTACAGTTCTGATTCCTTTGAACTAAAATATGAATTTGCCAGGCGCCTGATCCAGGCGGGCAAGGCATATGTCTGTGACTTAAGCCCGGAAGAAATCAGGGAGTACCGCGGCACACTGACAGAACCGGGCAAAGAAAGCCCCTACCGCAACCGCTCGGTAGAAGAAAACCTGGACCTTTTTGAGCGCATGCGCAAAGGAGAATTCCCAAACGGCTCGCGCGTCCTGCGGGCAAAAATTGACATGGCCTCGGGCAACCTCAACATGCGCGATCCCGTTCTTTACCGTATTTTACATGTTGAACATCACCGCACGGGAGACACCTGGTGCATTTATCCCATGTATGACTTTGATCATCCCTTTACCGATGCTCTGGAAGGCATTACCCATTCTCTCTGTTCCATTGAATATACCGACCACCGGCCGCTTTACGACTGGATCGTGGAAAATGCGCTGGAACTAATGCCTGAAGTGATAAAAACCCGTTCCCGGCAGACGGAATTTGCCCGTTTAAATCTGACTTACACCGTAATGAGCAAGCGCAAACTGCGCCGCCTGGTGGAAGAAGGATATGTCAGCGGCTGGGATGACCCGAGAATGCCGACCATTTCCGGCTTGCGCAGGCGAGGCGTAACTCCGGAAGCCATTGCTGATTTTCAGGAAAAAGCCGGCGTGGCCAGGGCAGACAGCACAGTCAGCCTGGAACTGCTGGAGCACTGTATTCGCAATGACTTAAACACACGTGCCCACCGGGTAATGGCCGTCCTGGACCCCCTGAAAGTTGTTATCACCAATTGGCCGGCCGAAAAAACCGAAATGCTTACCCTGGAGAACCTGCCGGGAAACAAAGCTGCCGGTACACGCCAAGTACCTTTCGGCCGGGAGCTCTATATTGAGCGGGAGGATTTCTTGGAAAACCCGCCCAAAAAATTTTTCCGCCTCTCCCCCGGAAAAGAGGTACGCTTAATGGGCGCTTATATTATTAAGTGCGAAAAGGTTATAAAGGATGAAGACGGCCGGGTGGTTGAACTTCACTGCACTTATGACCCCGAGACAAAAAGCGGCTCGGATAAGAGCGGCAAAAAAGTCAAAGGTGTTATCCACTGGGTTGCGGCAGCCCAGGCGGCCAGAATCACTGTCCGGATGTACGGCAATCTTTTTACAAAGGAAAACCCGGAAGCCGAAGAGGACTTTACCGCCTGCATCAATCCCCATTCACTGGCAACCCTGGAAAACGTCCCGGCCGAACCGGCCGCCGCCTCGGCTCCTCCCGGCACCCGCTTCCAGTTTATGCGCAAAGGTTATTTCTATCTTGATCCGGAAGATTTAAAGAAAGGGAAAATTGTCTACAACTATACTGTCGGCCTGCGGGACAGCTGGGCCAAAATGCAAAAATAAACGATTACTTGACGGCCCCACACTGCACAAGCAGTGGGGGCTGTTTTTTTATTGCAACTTCTCTTCTATTTTTTAAGCAACGGGCATTTAATTACATAGAGGCATTTTAAGTTTTTTAACCGGCCCGGAGGTGAGTGAAAAATGGCAAGATACATAGCAAAACGGGTGCTAATGCTGATACCCGTTATGCTCGGCATTTCGCTTGTTGTACTGATTCTGATTGACATTACCCCGGGAGATCCGGCCAGGATGGTACTTGGCGCCCAGGCCACACAGGAACAGGTGGATGAGCTCCGGGAGGAACTTGGGCTTAACGATCCCCTTCCGGTACGATACGGGCGCTTCCTTTGGAGCGTGCTGCATGGGGATTTTGGCACTTCACTTCTGACTAAGCGTCCTGTAGCCGACGAAATGCTGGAGCGCTTCCCGTATACGCTTATGCTCGTCACGCTTGGCACCTTGCTGTCCGTCCTGATCGGGATTCCAATCGGCATTTTTGCGGCGGTAAATCAGCACAGCTGGAAAGATAATGCCGCCATTTTCCTGTCGCTGATTGCAGTATCAATGCCGAACTTCTGGTTCGCGCTGCTTTTAATACGTTTTTTCGGAGTCCGCCTCAGGTGGCTGCCAATCTCCAGAGTAGCCGTCTGGCAGGGCTGGATACTGCCGTGTGCCACCATGGCCCTCGGCCTTGCTGCGCTGATAGCAAGACAAATGCGCTCAGACATGCTTGAGGTTTTGCGGCAGGACTATATAACAACTGCCAGGGCGAAAGGCCTTGCGGACGGCAGGCTGATTTACCGCCATGCACTGAAAAACGCTATGATCCCGGTAATAATGGTCATTGGCGGTATTTTCGGCACTTCACTCGGCGGCTCGCTGATCACAGAAGTCATCTTTTCAATTCCCGGCCTCGGGCAGTACATTATGACAGGGCTTTACAACCGGGATTACCCCGTAATCCAGAGCGGCATCCTCATTGTATCGGCCCTGTTCGCGGTGATTATTCTTATCGTGGATGTGATATTCGCCCTGGTAGACCCGAGGATCCGTTTACAGTACACCGGAAAAGCTAAAAGAAAGGCGGGGAAGCAAGTTGGAAAAGAAACGCAAGCAATTGAGAATTTTTGAAATCTGGCGGCGACTGAAAAAAAACAGGCTGGCTGTTGTTGCTTTCTTTATCCTGATACTGCTTATTCTGACAGCCGTCTTTGCGCCGCTTCTTGCCCCTCACTCCTATTCACAGCAAAATGCAAAACTGGCCAACGCCCCTCCGAGCGCGCGGCATCCACTCGGCAACGACAGGCTGGGACGCGACATCTTAAGCCGCTTGATTTACGGCGCACGGCAGTCATTGCAGATGGGAATTATTGCAGTGGCCATTGCCGCCACAATCGGCATCGCGCTGGGTACGGTGGCGGGATTCTACGGCGGCTGGGTAGATAACTTGAGCATGCGCCTGCTCGATATCTACCAGGCAATACCCATGTTCCTGCTTTGCGTTTCACTGGCGGCGGTTATGGGGCCAAGCCTGCATAATGCAATTATCGCACTGGGCATTGGTATAGTGCCCGGTTATGCGCGGATTATGCGGGCGTCAGTCTTAACGGTGCGCGAGAAAGAATACATAGAAGCTGCGAGAGCAATCAATGCAAGCGACGCCCGGATTATCTTAAAGCATATTGTACCCAACGCCATCGGGCCGCTGATTGTACAAATTACAATGGGTGTCGGCAGCTGCATCCTGGCCGGGTCGGCACTTAGTTTTATCGGCCTTGGTGTACAACCGCCCGTCCCCGAGTGGGGTGCGATGATTTCCGAAGCCAGGAAAGTGATGAGGGAATACCCGACACATGCGCTGTATCCCGGCCTTTGCGTTATGATCAGCGTTCTGGCCTGCAATTTACTGGGAGACGGGCTGCGGGATGCGCTGGACCCGCGTCTGAAGAATTGAGGTGGCGGCATGGCAAAGGAAATTTTGCTTGCAATACGCAATCTTGTGGTCAAATATCATACCGACGATGCTGTGATTCATGCTGTTAATAATGTTAACCTGGCGGTTAAGAAAGGTGAAACAATCGGACTTGTGGGTGAAACGGGCGCTGGAAAAACAACAATCGCACGCAGCATTCTCCGGATTCTACCGCCGCATACGGCAAAAATTGTTTCAGGGGAAATCCTCTTCAGCGGCCGGGATATAACGAAGCTTTCTGAAAAAGAGATGTGCAAAATTCGCGGCAATAAAATCGCCATGATCTTCCAGGACCCTATGACCGCGCTCAATCCCATTGAAACAGTCGGCTTTCAAATAGCGGAAGCCATTCAGCTGCACAACAGGATTTCACGCTCTGAAGCCGAACGCCGCGCCTGCAACATGCTTGAGATGGTAGGTATACCGATGGAGCGATACAGTGAATACCCGCACCAGTTTTCCGGGGGTATGAAACAGCGTGTCGTGATAGCCATGGCACTGTCCTGCAATCCGGAATTGATTTTGGCCGATGAGCCTACAACTGCGCTCGATGTTACCATTCAGGCACAGGTGCTTGCTATGATGCAGTCCCTGAAAAAACGGCTTGGCACATCTGTCGTCCTGATTACACATGACCTTGGCGTTGTCGCCAACACCTGCAATTCCGTCGCCGTGGTTTATGCCGGCGAAATCGTAGAATACGGCACCGTGGAGCATATCTTCGACTTCGCGTCGCACCCGTATACGCTTGGCTTGTTCGGCTCGCTGCCTAAACTGGACTCCAGGGAACGGCGGCTGAAGCCGATTAAGGGCCTGATGCCTGATCCGACAGCATTGCCTCAGGGCTGCCGCTTTTACGACCGCTGCCCGGAAGCTGTTAGAAAATGCTCGCAAACGGCGCCGGGAGAAGTGGAGATTGCGCCCGGGCACCTCGTCAAGTGCATAAAGGCAAAAGGAGGTGCGGCATGACTCCCCTGCTGGAAGTACGCAACCTAAAAAAGTACTTCAAGACCCGTGCCGGGCTGCTGCATGCGGTGGACGGTGTTTACTTCTCGCTGGACAAGGGCAAAACCCTCGGGGTTGTCGGCGAGTCCGGCTGTGGGAAGACAACACTGGGGCGCACATTGCTTCACCTGACCGAGCCGACTGACGGCCAGATATTCTTTGAAGGCAGGGACATTACAAACCCGGCAAAAAAAGATCTGCGCCGCCTGCGGGAGGATATGCAGATCATTTTTCAGGACCCCTATTCTTCACTCAACCCCCGCATGTCAGTGAGCGAAGCCATTATGGAACCGTTGATCCTGCGCGGGGGCATGTCCAAAAGCGAAATGCTTGACAGGACGAGGCAACTGATGGATACGGTGGGCATTGCCGCCCGGTTTGAAAACTCTTACCCGCACGAGCTTGACGGCGGCCGGCGCCAGCGTATCGGCATCGCGCGTGCGCTTGCGCTGGAACCGAAGTTTATTGTGTGCGACGAACCTGTGTCCGCCCTTGATGTCTCTATTCAGGCGCAGACAATAAACCTGATGCTTGACCTGCAGGAAGAACGCGGCCTCACATATATGTTCGTAACCCACGACCTGTCTGTCGTCAAGTACATATCCGATGAAATCATGGTTATGTACCTGGGGCAGGTTGTCGAAAAAGCGCCGGCTGATGAATTGTTCTGCAACCCCCGCCACCCTTACTCCAAGGCGCTGCTGTCGGCAATCCCCGTTCTCAGCATTCACAACAAAAAAGAACGTATACTGCTGCGCGGGGAGATTACATCACCGGTAAATCCAAAGCCCGGGTGCCGTTTTATGGCACGCTGCGATTACGCCAGGAAAGAATGCAACCGGCCGCAGAAACTTGAAGAATGCTCACCGGGACATTTTGTTTTGTGCTGCCGTTACCAGGAAATTACGGACAAATGAGGAGGGAAAAGAAAATGAAGAAGACAAGAAAATTGCCGGCCCTGCTGCTTGTAGTTCTGCTGCTGCTGTCGCTTCTTGTGTCATGCCGCGGCGGCGGAAATACCGACAACAACAATGCTGCAGCCCCCGGCAGAACGCTCAGGATTGCGTCCATGCAGGACAGCGGGACGCTTCACCCGCTCGGAGTCACAGGCGCTTTCATTGCTCCACTTTACGCTTTTTATGAGCCGCTGTATGACACCCGGGCCGACGGCTCCCGCAGGTGGGTGCTTGCCACCGGGCTTGACCGGAAAAGCGACCTCAATTACACTCTAACCATCCGCGAGGGCGTAACGTTTTCAAACGGCAACCCGCTTACGGCCGAAGACGTTATGTTTTCCATGGAGCTCTGCAGAGATGACCCCCAATTTTTCCTCAACGTCAAAGTTGTAGACTTTGAAAAGACGAAA
>DGEC01000038.1 GCA_002385745.1 Firmicutes bacterium UBA3936 | reverse complement strand
CAAGATGTATTGTAGTCCTACAATCTTGACAGATACATTTTATTTTTTCCCCTTGACTTTTAACCGGGGCAGTGCTAATGTAATTGTTATAGATATTGGCAAAAATGTTAATAGCCAAGGCCGTGACGGGGAGAGTAGGAATACTGGAAGTTTAGCGAGCCGGGGACGGTGGGAGCCCGGTACGGAAGGTTTTCTGAAGCGCACCCCTGAGCCGTGTGCCAAACGGCGCCAGCTTAGTAGGACACACCGGGAAAGCCCGTTAACGCAGTCCGTAATTATTACGGGTTAAGTGGGCCTTACGGCCAATTAAGGTGGTACCGCGAGACAGATACCTCTCGTCCTTTGGGAAGAGAGGTTTTTTTATAGCAAAAAAACGCAGGGACGGTGTTGCGGCTATGTTGAAAGTGGCAGTTGTGGGAGCAACGGGTTATACCGGCAGGGAACTGGTGGAGATATTAATCCGCCACCAGTATGTTCGGCCCCATTATCTGACTTCTGAAAGCTATGCGGGGCAGAAATTTTCCGATGTTTATCCCCGCTTCAGGGGATTATGCGATTTACCCCTTGAAAAACCGGATAATGACAGGCTGGCGGAATGTGATTTTATATTTGCCGCCCTGCCCCATGGGACATCGATGAAGATGGTGCCCGGGCTTCTAAATACAGGCAGACCGGTAGTTGATTTAAGCGGTGATTTCCGGCTGCAGGACCCCGGCCTGTATCCTGTCTGGTACGGCTATGAACACTGTCATCCGGAATATCTGAAGCAGGCTGTCTATGGACTGCCCGAAAGCAACAGGGAAAAGATAAAAGATGCGCGGCTGGTTGCCAACCCCGGATGCTACCCGACCGCTGTTCAGCTGCCTCTTGCGCCGCTTTTGGCCGCAGGAGTGGCGGAAGCGGAGGATATCATTATTGATGCAAAATCTGGCGTTTCCGGGGCGGGCAGAGCGGCTAGACAGCCCTATCATTTTCCGGAATGTACGGAAAACTTTAAGGCTTATAAAATTACGGGGCACCAGCATATTCCGGAAATTGAGCAGGGTCTTGCCGCGGCTGCGGGCAGGCAGCTGAAGGTAGTTTTCACACCCCATCTGGTGCCCATGGTGCGGGGAATCCTTGCCACAATTTACTTGAAAATCAAGGCACGGATTGCGGAAGAAAAAATATGGGATACTTTCAGGGAATATTATGACAGTGAACCGTTTATCCGGCTGCTTGAGGACTTACCGGAGACAAAACATGTCAGCGGTACAAATTACTGTGACATTGCTTTCCGTCTTGATAAGCGCTCGTGTCGCCTGATTGTCGTCTCGGCCATTGACAATCTGGTTAAAGGGGCGGCGGGGCAGGCGGTGCAGAATATGAATCTGATGCTGGGATTGCCGGAGACGGCAGGCCTGCTGCAGGGGGTGTAGAAGTGAAAATGAAAAAAGAAGAAAAAGGAGTGACCGCAGCCTCCGGTTTTTCTGCAGCCGGGATTCACTGTGGTCTGAAAAAAACGGGCAAAAAGGACCTGGCGCTGATTTATTCCAGCCGGCCGGCGGCTGCTGCCGGAGTGTTTACCCAAAACCGTTTTCAGGCGGCACCCGTTATTGTAACACGCCGCCATATAGCTTCAGGCAGTGCCAGGGCCATTGTCTGCAACAGCGGCAACGCCAATGCCTGTTCAGGGGAGCAGGGACTGTATGATGCAAAGCGCATGGCGGAAGTGGCGGCTGAAAAACTGGGTTTGCAGGCGGAAGAAGTTTTAGTGGCTTCAACAGGGGTAATCGGCTCTAACCTGCCCATGGAAAAAATCGAGGCAGGGATAGAAAAAGCTGCCGGACTGCTTTCTCCTGATGGCTGGCGGGATGCGGCGGAGGCCATACTGACCACCGATCTGGTTGCAAAAAACGCCGCCTATTCCTTGGAAATCGGCGGGAAAATGGTGACTGCCGGCGGGATAGCGAAGGGTTCCGGCATGATCTGCCCCAATATGGCCACCATGTTAAGTTTTGTGACCACCGACTGCGCCATAACTCCGGACTTGCTGCAGAGGGCACTGCGGCAAACGGTAGATTATTCTTACAACCTGATTACCGTCGACGGTGATACCAGCACCAACGATATGGCGCTGGTGCTGGCCAACGGCATGGCGCAAAACCCATTAATTGCGGAAGAGAACGATGATTTTCGCCGTTTTGTCGAACTTTTGCAGCAGGTTAACACTGAACTGGCACAGAAAATTGTCCGGGACGGGGAAGGGGCCAGCAAGTTTCTGGAAGTTACGGTTAAGAACGCTCCCAGCTATGCCGACGGCAAAAAAATAGCCCTGGGGATTTTAAACTCCAATCTGGTAAAAACGGCCTTCTTTGGTGAGGATGCCAACTGGGGACGGATTATTTCAGCTATCGGGCAGACAGATGCGGACTTTGACCCGGAACGGGTGGATATTTTTCTTGGGGATTTACAGGTTGCCCGGAACGGCTGCGGGCTGCCTTTCAGTGAGGAAAGGGCGAAGGAGATACTGGCGGAAAGAGATATCAGTATTATGGTGGATTTGCATCTGGGCAAAGAGAAAGTAACCGCCTGGGGATCGGATTTGAGCTATGAATATGTGAGAATTAATGCCAGCTACCGCAGTTAGAGGCGGCGGCGGATATCATTTAAGGAGTGATGGCTAGTGACAAATGATGTCAGGGAATCAATCCAGAAAGCTGAAATATTGATTGAGGCACTGCCTTACCTGCGCACCTTTGCCGATAAAACCTTTGTCATAAAATACGGCGGGCAGGCCATGGTATCCCCCGAACTGAAAAAGTCGGTGATTATGGATATCATTCTTCTGAAATTTATCGGTATCAATCCCATTGTGGTGCACGGTGGCGGGGCTGAAGTTACCGGACTGTTGCGCCGCCTAGGCAAAGAGGCGAAATTTGTCAACGGCCTGCGGGTAACAGATGCCGAAACAATGGAAATTGTGGAAATGGTTCTAACTGGCAAGGTTAACAGGGAAATTGTTGCCCTGATGAACCGCTACGGTGGCAAGGCCGTAGGGCTTTCCGGCAAAGACTCCAATCTACTGGTCGGACGGCGGCGGATGCCGGAAAGGATAGACGGTGAAGAAGTGGATTTGGGTTACGTGGGGGATGTTGTCAAGGTAAATCCCGGTGTAATTCACGCCCTGAGTTCGCAGGGCTATATTCCCGTCATCTCCCCAATAGCTGTAGGGCTGGAAGGTGAAAGCCTGAATATCAATGCCGACCATGTAGCCGGAGAACTGGCCGCCGCCCTTTCTGCCGAGAAGCTGATTCTACTGACGGATGTGGAAGGAATTTTCGCCGATGAAGAAGACCCGGCATCTCTCATTTCCTCGCTGCCCAAAGACAAGGCGCTGGAAATGATAGAAGAAGGGCGGATTAACAAAGGGATGATTCCCAAGGTGGAAGCCTGTCTTACCGCCCTTGAGCATGAGGTAGGCCGTACACATATTATTAACGGCCGGCTTCCCCATTCATTGCTCCTGGAGATTTTCACCGACCATGGCATAGGTACCATGGTAACAGTTTAGGAGGATGAATATGGATATTAAAGAGCTGGAGAAAGAATATATTATTGACACCTATGGCAGGCAGCCTGAAGCCACTCTTTTAATTGAACGGGGAGAAGGGGTTTATGTCTGGGATGACGGCGGCAGGCGCTACCTTGATTTTGTCAGCGGGCTGGCCGTAAACAATCTTGGACACTGTCACCCGCAGGTTGTCGAAGCTGTCCGCCGGCAGGCCGGGTGTTTAATGCATACCTCAAACCTGTATTATACAAGGCAGCAGACACTGCTTGCCGAAAGGCTGGTGCAGCTTTCCTGCGCCAAAAAGGTCTTTTTTTGCAACAGCGGGACGGAGACTAATGAGGCAGCCATCAAATTGGCGCGCAAATACGGCAAGCAAGTTAAAGGCGGCGATGCCTATGAAATCATTACGGCTTACCGCTCGTTCCACGGCCGCACCCTGGCCTCCCTGACAGCCACCGGCCAGCCAAAATACCATAAGGGTTTTGAGCCGCTGGTACCGGGATTCCGCTATGCCCATTTTAATGATTTGCAATCCTTTGCGGAGCAGGTTACGGAAAAGACCGCAGCTATTCTGGTCGAACCCGTCCAGGGCGAGGGCGGGGTGTATCCGGCTGCTCCCGAGTTTTTGCAGGGGCTGCGCCGGCTCTGTGATGAGCACAATCTGCTTTTGATATTTGACGAAGTACAGTGCGGTATGGGCCGTACGGGAAAACTGTTTGCCTACGAGCATTACGGTGTGGAACCCGATATTTTCACCCTGGCCAAAGCACTGGGAGGCGGCCTGCCCATTGGAGTGATGGCGGCCGGGGAAAAGGCGGCCGACATACTGGCGCCCGGTGAACATGCTTCCACTTTTGGAGGCAATTCTGTAGTTTGCGCCGCCGCCCACGCCGTTTTGGATGTTTTGACCGGGGAAGGATTCCTGGAGCATGTGGCGCGGCTGGGTGAATACTTTACCGGCAGGCTGCAGGAACTGTCTCCTGTGAAGACCAGGGAAATACGCAGCCTGGGACTGATGATCGGGCTGGAGATGACGGAAGGCGCTGCAGATTGCGCAAGGCTCTGCCAGGAAGAGGGGCTGCTTGTCAACTGCATTGGGGGAAAAATACTGCGTTTTTTGCCTCCCCTGATCATTACGGAAGAACATGTTGACGCTGCTATTTGCATACTGCAAAACGTTTTTGACAGATTGCCATAAAAGGGGGACCTTCTGTGCCACGGATGGAAGGTATCAATAAAATACTGGTCATTGGCTCCGGGCCCATAGTCATCGGGCAGGCGGCCGAATTTGACTATGCAGGCACGCAGGCCTGCAAAGCTTTGCATGAAGAAGGCTGTGAGATAGTTCTTGTCAACAGCAATCCGGCGACAATAATGACAGACCCCGATATTGCAGACAGGGTCTACCTGGAACCGCTGTCCCTGGATTATCTGACCCGGATAATTGCGAGGGAGAGGCCCGACGGCCTGCTGCCTACCTTGGGCGGGCAGACGGGTCTTAATCTGGCCAAGGAACTGGCGGAAGCAGGTGTTCTTGACAAGTACAAAGTCAGGCTGCTTGGCACTTCACTGGAAACTATTGAAAGGGCTGAAGACAGGGAGCTTTTCAAGGAAACGATGCAAGCCATAAATGAACCTGTTGCTCCCAGCACCATTGTTTCTTCCCTGGCTGAAGCGGAAGCCTTCGTCCGGGAAACGGGGTATCCCGTGATAGTACGGCCCGCCTATACGCTGGGAGGCACGGGCGGCGGGTTTGTTTATGATGATAATTCCCTGCGGGATGTGGTATCGCGCGGGCTCAAACACAGCCTTATCGGTCAGGTTTTACTAGAAAAAAGCGTGGCCGGCTGGAAGGAAATTGAGTTTGAGGTTATGCGGGATGCCGATGACAACTGCATTACCGTATGCTCCATGGAAAACTTTGATCCTGTGGGTATCCATACGGGGGATTCCATTGTTTTTGCCCCGGCGCAAACCCTTAAAGACGCTGAATACCGGCTTTTGCGCAATGCTTCCCTGAAAATTATCAGGACTTTAAAAATAGAAGGCGGTTGCAACATCCAGTTTGCCCTTAACTCTGAGAGCAATGAATATGTGGTAATTGAGGTAAACCCGCGGGTGAGCCGTTCCAGTGCCCTTGCTTCCAAGGCAACGGGCTATCCCATTGCCAAAGTGGCTGCCAAGGTGGCCATCGGGCTGCGGCTGAATGAGATTGGCACCGGCAATAAATCAGCCTCTACAGAGCCTGAACTTGATTATGTGGTCTGTAAGATCCCGCGCTGGCCCTTTGATAAATTTCAGATCTCGGACAGGCGCCTGGGGACGCAAATGAAGGCAACCGGCGAAGTTATGGCCATTGGCCGGACCCTGGAAGAATCTCTCCAGAAAGCGGTTCGTTCACTGGAGACAGGGACAACGGGCCTGACACTGCCGGGGCTTGCCGAACGCAGCGACAGGAAAATCAGGGAGCTTTTGGAAAAGCCAAGCGATGAACGGCTTTTTGTACTGGCGGAAGCCCTGCGGCGCGGTATGGACACGGATGAAGCCGCTGCAATAACCCGCATTGACAAGTTCTTTATTAAAAAAATTGCAGGTATTATAGAGGCTGAAAAGGAACTGGCGGGACTTGACAGGCTGACTTGTGAAAAGCTGGCTTACTGCAAGCGGCTTGGCTTTGCCGACGCCGAGCTGGCAAGACGTCTTGGTGTTCCCGGGGAAGAGATACGCAAGCTGCGCCAAAAGAACCATATCCGGCCGGTATATAAAAAAATAGCCACTTATGCAGCTGAGACTGCAGCTGACACTCCCTATTTTTACTCCACCTACGGCCAAAAAGACGAGGCTGAACCGCTGGAGGGGGAAAAAGTTCTGGTTTTAGGTTCAGGCCCCATCCGCATCGGGCAGGGCATTGAATTTGATTATTGTTCGGTGCACAGCGTGTGGGCTATCAGAAGGACGGGGCGAAAGGCCGTAATCATTAACAACAACCCGGAAACGGTCTCCACTGATTTTGACTGTGCAGACAGGCTTTATTTTGAGCCGTTGACTATTGAGGATGTTCTGGCCGTGATAGAGAAGGAAAAGCCGGCCGGAGCGGTAGTGCAGTTCGGTGGGCAGACTGCCATTAACCTGGCCGGCCCGCTGGCCGCTGCAGGCGTCAGGATTCTTGGTACACCGGTGGAAGCCATTGATCTGGCGGAAGACAGGGACAAATTTAACAAGCTGCTGCTTCTGCTAGGTATTCCCCAGCCGGAGGGAGTTGCCGTCTCTTCTCCGTCTGAAGCTCTCGGGGCGGCCAACAGGCTGGGCTTCCCGCTTCTTGTGCGGCCTTCTTATGTTATCGGCGGGCGTGCCATGCAGATTGTTTACAACGAGGAACAGCTTTTCACCTATCTGCAACTGGCAGCCAATATCACTCCGGAGCATCCCGTACTCCTTGACAGTTATCTTTTGGGAATAGAAACTGAAGTAGACGCGGTGTGCGACGGTACAACCGTACTGATCCCGGGTATATTTGAACATGTGGAAAGGGCCGGAATCCATTCCGGGGACTCCATGGCGGTTTTCCCGCCGCAGACCCTTTCTCCACAGATTATTGACACCATTACTGAATACACTGTGCGTATATCACTGGCCCTGGGAGTGCGCGGCCTTGTCAATATCCAGTATGTCGTATATGACGACAAGGTTTATGTCTTGGAAGTGAATCCCCGGGCCAGCAGGACCGTCCCGATTATCAGCAAGGTTACGGGCGTCCCGCTTGTTGCCCTGGCAACCCGTGTCATGCTTGGGGAAACACTGCAGGGCATGGGTTACGGCCACGGCCTGCTTTTGCCCCCGGGCTACACAGCCGTTAAGGCTCCAGTGTTTTCATTTGAAAAATTGCAGCAGGTTGACATATCCCTGGGGCCGGAAATGAAATCTACAGGGGAAGTATTGGGAATTGACAGCAGTTTCCCCGATGCCCTGTATAAAACGATGCTTGCCTGCGGGCTGTCATTCCCGCGCCGGGGCAGCATCCTGGCCAGTGTTGCAGAGAAAGATAAAAAGGATTTGATACCGCTCTTGTCGGAAGCCGCACGGCTGGGGTTCAAGCTCTATGCAACAGGGGGCACGGCGCAGGCGCTGCGCGAAGCCGGTGTGCGCAATGTGGAAACTGTCTGCAAGGTGGGGGAAGGTTTGCCCAATGTTTTGGATTTTATCAGGGAAGGTAAAATAAATATTGTGGTGAATACTCCCACATACGGCAAAAAAATTACTTCAACAGGCTACCAGGTAAGGCGGGCTTGTGTGGAATATAAAATCCCCTGCCTGACATCTACGGATACGGCAGAGGCATTCTTTGAAATTCTGGGTAGAAAAGCGCGGGGACACCTGCGTCCTGCTGTAAACTCACTGCAGGAATACTTACAGCCAAAAATCACGGAAGGAGAAGGTGAAAAGCTATGAGCGGCTTGCGTGGACGGGACTTTTTAACCGTTAATGATTTCACCCCGCATGAACTGGAGGAGATACTGCATTTTGCCGGGGAACTGAAGAAAGCCCACAGGGAAGGGAAGGACCACCGCCTGCTCAAAGGCAAGACCCTGGGCATGATTTTCCAGAAAAGTTCTACGCGGACACGTGTTTCCTTTGAAGTGGGCATGTACCAGTTGGGGGGCAATGCACTTTTTTTGAGCGCTTCCGACCTGCAGATGGGGCGGGGGGAGCCCGTTAAAGATACAGCCCGTGTTCTCTCCCGCTACCTTGACGGAATTATGATCCGTACTTTTGACCACGGAGAAGTGGAAGAACTGGCCGCTTATGCTACAATTCCCGTTATTAACGGCTTAACCGATCTCCTTCATCCTTGCCAGGCCATGGCCGATATGATGACTGTACTGGAAAAAAAGGGAACATTAAGGGGATTGAAACTTGCCTATGTGGGCGACGGCAACAATATGGCCCACTCTTTACTTTTGGCCTGCAGCCTGCTTGGCATGCACGTGGCTGTTGCCTGCCCGCCCGGTTATGAACCGCGGCCGGAAATTGTCTCGGCAGCCGGAATGAATGCCCGTGAATACAACTATAACACTGAAGTTCTGATTACCGCCGATCCCCGGGCAGCGGCAGAAAACGCGGATGTTTTATATACCGATGTCTGGACCAGCATGGGGCAGGAAGCGGAACAGGAAACCCGCAGGCAGGTCTTTTCTTCCTACCGGCTTGACAGGCAGCTTCTGTCATTGGCAGCTGAAGATGCGCTGGTGATGCACTGCCTGCCTGCCCACCGGGGTGAAGAGATTACGGAAGATTTAATTGAAGGGCCGCAGTCGGTAATTTTTGACCAGGCGGAAAACCGGCTGCACGTCCAGAAAGCCATTATGGCTAAAATTATGTCATAAAGCGGGCTGATTGCAGTGGAGCACCTGGCAGAAGAAAGAGGAAAACCGGTAGGCCTTTTTGACTCGGGCGTAGGAGGCCTGACTGTGCTGGCTGCGGCTGTGCAGCTGCTGCCGGCAGAGGACTTTGTCTATTACGGGGATACGGCCAATGCTCCCTATGGTGAAAAGACAAAGGAAGAAGTCAGGACTTTAAGCGTCCGGATCGCCGACATGCTGCTTAACCGGGGATGCAAAGCAATTGTGGTAGCCTGCAACACTGCTACCAGTGCTGCCGTTGATCTGCTGCGCGAAGTGCTGCCTGTACCCGTAATTGGCATGGAACCGGCAATTAAACCGGCTCTTGCCGGTGGCGGCAGAGTCTTGGTTATGGCTACGCCCCTGACACTGCAGGAAGAAAAATTCCGCGATCTCTGCCGGCGTTACTGCCCGGACGGGGATAAGATTGCCATCCTGCCGTGTCCGGGGCTGGTGGAGTTAATTGAACGGGGAGAAACAAGCGGCCCGGAAGTGGATGCTACCCTAAGAAAACTTTTTTCTGCGGTGGATCTGACAGGAGTTTCCTCCGTTGTCCTGGGCTGCACCCATTATCTTTTTGTCAGGGATGCCCTGCGCAGGCTGCTGCCGCCCGGAACAAAAATATATGACGGAAACTACGGTACTGTGCGACAATTGCAGCGTGTTTTGGAGCATAATAATCTGCTGCGCCCGGAAAGGGAGCGCAGCGGAAACGTGGAGTTTTTGACCAGCGGCGGAAGGCCGTCACTGTTGCTCTTTAGGCAGCTTTACCGGCTGGCATGCGCTAAACCGGTTTTGCCATGATCGCGTTTGGCTTAATTTTTTGCCTTTGGGGGACTTGCGGCTGCATGGAGAGACGCCGTTAATGCATGGCTGTTCTTGACTGAATAAGGATAATAAAACTGTCTGTGGAGTGGTTATATGGAAAGAAAACAGATCCTGGCATTAATTAAAGAGAACCTTACAGATGGGAACCTGTACTGTGAAAAGGCCCATGAAATAGCCGGTCGCTATAAGATCAAACTGGCAGAAATCGGACGTATCTGTGATGAAGAAAATATTAAGATTAAAGGCTGTCAGTTGGGCTGTTTCTAAGCCGGCATGTTCCGGGTGAAATTACGGCGCAAAGAACCGTGTCCGCCGGCCTCGCTCGATGTATAAAAAAATACGGCAGGCAAATAATACTATCTGTTACACGGAAAAGAAGGAAATAATAGATAATAGTAGAAAAAAGAGAGTAATTTAAGCTGAGTAGCATTATTTGCACTTATTTCATTATTTAACTTATTAGATAAAGTTGCGTTCATCCTGAAATTCCGCTATCATACTAATTGTGGAAATTAGCACTCGCAGGTAGGGAGTGCTAATAACAATAGTGTCTACTGCAAAAAAGGAGGTCTGTTTTATGAAACTTAAACCCTTAAGTGACCGCGTGGTCATCAAAGTTATTGAGGCCGAAGAGAAAACGGCCAGCGGCATTGTTCTGCCCGACAAAGCCAAAGAGAAGCCCCAGGAAGGTGAAGTTGTGGCGGTTGGTGACGGTCGCGTCCTCGATAACGGCACCCGCCTGGAAATGGATGTGGCTGTTGGTGACCGCGTACTTTTCTCCAAATATGCCGGAACGGAGATTAAAATAGACGGCGAAGAATACTTAATCATGCGTCAGGACGATATCCTGGGCAAACTTCTGTAGGCATAAAAAATAAGTAAAAACAAAAGGAGGCAGAGAATTAATGGCCAAAGAAATTTCTTTCCGTGAAGATGCGCGTCGCGCACTTGAAATAGGCGTCAATAAATTGGCTGATACAGTTAAAGTAACTTTGGGTCCTAAAGGCCGCAATGTAGTTCTTGAGAAAAAGTTCGGTGCTCCGGTTATAACTAATGACGGTGTAACCATAGCCAGGGAAATTGAGCTGGAAGATCCCTTTGAAAATCTTGGTGCACAACTGGTAAAAGAAGTCGCTACCAAAACCCAGGATGTGGCCGGCGACGGGACAACCACAGCAACGCTGCTTGCCCAGGCCATCATCAGGGAAGGTATAAAAAACGTTACCGCCGGCGCCAACCCCATGGCTATTAAACGCGGTATTGAAAAGGCAACGGATGCTATTGTCAATGAAATTAAAGCCCAGGCCAAGCCTGTCGAGACAAAAGACGCCATTACCCAGGTAGCTGCCGTATCCGCAGATGATATTTCAGTAGGCGAGATTATTGCCGAAGCCATGGAAAAAGTAGGGAAAGACGGTGTTATTACCGTTGAAGAATCCAAAGGCTTTACCACAGAACTGAAAGTCGTAGAAGGTATGATGTTTGACCGTGGCTATGTCTCCCACTATATGGTGACAGATACGGAGAAAATGGAAGCCATCCTGGAGGATCCCTATATTTTAATTACAGATAAAAAAATCAGCAATGTCCATGACATACTTCCCGTACTGGAAAAGGTTGTCCAGTCGGGCAAACCCTTGCTGCTGATTGCTGAAGACATAGAAGGGGAAGCCCTGGCAACACTGATTGTCAACAAACTGCGCGGCACTTTCAATTGTGTGGCTGCCAAGGCGCCGGGCTTTGGCGACCGCCGGAAAGCTATGCTGCAGGATATTGCCATTCTCACGGGCGGCCAGGTTGTTTCCGAAGAACTGGGTCTTGAGTTGAAGAACGCCGATATGAGCCATCTGGGCAAGGCCCGCCAGGTTCGCGTAACGAAGGAAGAAACAATCATTGTTGACGGAGCCGGCGACAGCAACGAAATTAAGAAGCGGATCAACCAGATCAGGGCTCAGATTGAAGAGACCACTTCAGAATACGATAAGGAGAAGCTGCAGGAGCGTTTGGCCAAACTGGCCGGCGGTGTGGCGGTAATTGAAGTGGGGGCCGCTACCGAAGTTGAAATGAAAGAAAAGAAATTGCGCATTGAAGACGCCCTCTCGGCTACACGCGCCGCAGTTGATGAAGGGATTGTCCCCGGCGGCGGTACCGCCTACATTGATGCCCTGCCGGCTCTGGATAAGCTCAACCTGGAGGGCGACGAACTCACCGGCGCAAATATCATCCGGCGCGCACTGGAAGAGCCCGTACGCCAGATTGCCGTTAATGCCGGCAAGGAAGGCTCCATTGTTGTGGAAAAAGTTAAAGAAGCCAAGCCGGGTGTCGGATATAATGCCGCAACCGACAGTTATGTCGATATGATTGAAGCCGGTATTCCCGATCCCGCCAAAGTAACACGTTCTGCACTGCAGAATGCTTCCAGCATTGCAGCCATGTTCCTGACCACGGAATCCGTAGTGGTGGATAAACCGGAGGAGAAAAACAATGCTGCAGCCGGAGGACAGCAGATGCCCATGATGTAAAAAACGCTAATGCTAATGCTCCTCTCTGTATCAGAGTTTGCTCTTTTAAAGGGAGGAGCTTTTTTTATGCCGGGTGCAGTCCAAATTTCTTAGACTGCCTTTGCCTGATACTCTTTTCTTACATGTACACAGCAGCAGGTAAGACAGCTCAAAAAAGAGAAGTAAAAATAAAACCGGCAAAGAGGTGTCCTGCAGTGAAAAAAATTTTTTTTGGGGCGGCAGCGCTTCTTCTCCTGGCGATAATTTCCCGGACTGCCTTTGATACATTTGCCGTTATACTGGAGGAAACGGAAGTTGAACTTGCCGGTTTGCCTGCCGAACTGGACGGTTTTCGTATTTTACAAATCAGTGATATTCACGGCCGGCGGTTTGCCGGGGACGGGACCGTAGCCCGGAGAATCTCAGAGGCAAAACCGGATATTATTGTGCTGACGGGGGATTACGTCCGCAGCGACTGGACTGAAGTTTACAACTTTTACCCGCTGCTTGAGACATTAACCAAAATGGCTCCGGTTTATGCCGTAAGCGGCAATCATGACCACAGGACAGCGTGGCCGGAAATTGCCGGCGTCCTGGAAAAAGCCGGTGTGGAAGTGCTGGAAAACAGGCATGTATTGCTGCAAAAAAACGGCAGGACACTGGTTTTGGCAGGAGTCGGCGATCCCCATACCGGCCATGATGATTTGCAGGCTGCATTGCCGCAGGCAGCGGACGGGCCTGTCGTTTTGCTGGCCCATACACCTGCCTGGTTTCAGCCGCTGTATAAAAAGCGCTTTGGAACTTTGCCTGCCTTTGCTGCTCAGCAGACCCTGCTGCAAAAAGTGGCATTGACATTATGCGGACATACCCACGGCGGCCAGGTAAAACTGCCCTTTCTAGGCGCAGTCACAACGGCTTCAGGTGAGTTGCTGCCAAAACCCCATGTGGAAGGCTTAAGCCGGGAAGAAAACGGCTGGCTTTATATTTCAAGGGGTGTCGGCCAAAGCGGTATTTTGCCCTTTCGTTTTCTGTCCCGTGCAGAGATCAGCCTGATTGTGCTGCGTTCACCTGAAAAAAAGTAAAATTGCTGCGGCTGTTTTATTGTATATAATAACGATATTAACGTTTGCTTCAGGCATGGCCAGGCGTACCGCAGACTGTTCAGAAAATGTTTTAGATAGGTTAAAGCTGGGGGTGGAAAAGTTGCCACAGGAAAAGGTTTTGATTCTTGATTTTGGCGGACGGTATACACAGATGCTTGCCCGCAAAATCAGGGAATTGCATGTATACTGTGAAATATTGCCCGGCAATGCCACAAGCGGTCAGGTAAAGGCATTGCAGCCCAAGGCCTTAATTTTTTCCGGCAGCGGCGAAGAGGGTGCCCCGGACGTGGACCCCGGGCTTTACAGGCTCGGGATTCCACTGCTTGGCATCTGTTACGGAATGCAGCTTTTGGCCAAAGGCTTGGGCGGCAGCGTCCGTACTGCCGGAGGTGAGTACAAAAAGACAAAAGTGGAGATTAAAAGCCGGTCAGACCTTTTTTCCGGTTTGCCAAACGAAACTGAGGTTTGGCTGAGCGGCAGCGCCTACGTGGAAAAGGTCCCCGGCGGGTTTGAGGCGACGGCGGCGGCAGCCGGTATCCCTGTAGTCGCCATGGCCAACCGGGAAAAAAATATTTATGCCGTTTTGTTTCAACCGGCAGATGTACATACCACACACGGAACGGAAATCCTGAAAAATTTCCTCTTTAAAGTGGCGGGGCTTGCCGGGGACTGGACAATGGATGCCTTTATTGACGGTACGGTACGGCAGATCAGAGACAGTGTCGGGAGGGAGGAAAAGGTTATCTGCGGCCTGTCCGGCGGTGTTGACAGTTCTGTAGCCGCCGTATTGGTTCATAAGGCCATAGGCGACCAGTTGACCTGTATTTTTGTGGACCACGGGCTGCTGCGTAAAGATGAGGCTAAACAGGTAATGGAAACCTTCCGCAAGCGTCTTAACATGAAAGTGGTTGCGGTGGATGCCGCAGAATTGTTTTTGTCTAAACTGGCCGGTGTTACCGACCCTGAAAAAAAACGCAAAATTATTGGCAGTGAATTTATCCGGGTTTTTGAAAAAGAAGCCGTAAATGTCGGCGGCGCAGATTATCTGGTCCAGGGGACGGTTTACACCGACATTATTGAAAGCAGGACAGCGGCGGGGGACGTGATAAAATCGCACCATAATGTGGGCGGCCTGCCTGAAGGCATGAAATTTAAATTAATTGAACCTCTAAAATACCTCTTTAAGGATGAAGTGCGCCTGGTAGGGGAAAAACTCGGCCTGCCGGAAGAAATTGTCTGGCGGCATCCTTTCCCCGGTCCGGGTCTTGCCGTCCGTGTCCTGGGTGAAGTAACGCGGGAGAAGCTGGAGATTCTACGGCAAGCCGACGCCATTATGCTGGAGGAAATCAAGACCGCAGGGCTGTACCGTAATATCTGGCAGGCTTTTGCCGTTTTGCCGGACATCCGCTCCGTCGGTGTCAGAGGAGACAGGCGGACATATGACCATACAATTGCCCTGCGGGCCGTGACCGGCCGGGACGGGACGACTGCCGGCTGCTACCGCTTCCCTTATGAAGTGCTGGAGAAAATAGTACGGCGCATAGTTGCCGAAGTGCCCCGGGTCAACCGTGTTGTTTATGATATCACCCCCAAACCGCCGTCGACAATTGAGTGGGAATAAGCGCTGCTTTTTTGCTGTGCATTTACAAACATATTGGGAAATGATATAGTTGCAACTGGAGCAAAACATGAAGATTGCCGGCCGGTGCCGGCAGCTTTACGGTATTGGGAATGCAGACAGCCAAGGGGAAGGGGATAAACATGCGGAAGATGTTGATCACGGAAGCAGTGGCGGCAGCCGCCGCCAAAAAGGCGGCAGGGCTCGTGGTGGAAGATTTATGCATCGGCGTCGGTTATACGGGAGTAAAGCTGTCCGATAATTCAGGCGGTACCGGTTTTACTTTTCGCAATGAATTGGGTCTGCAGAACGGTGTCATGAAAAATGCCGGGCGCCTGCAGGGCATGCCTGCCACAGAGGCTGTTAAAATGGCCATGAGTGTCAACTTGGCAGAGGCATCTTTGGGTGTAGCGACAATTAATGCCGTTTTAAACAGGGATTTTGAGCAAGGCGAGAATGCTCTTGAGGTCATAGACCTGCGCCCGGAAGATGTTGTCGGCATGGTTGGCTACTTCTTCCCTGTGGCAAAACAATTGCAGGGAAAGTAAGCAAACTTTATATTTTTGAAAAGAAACTGACAGAGCCGGAACTGCTGCCGGACTGGGCTGAAAATATCTACCTGCCCCAGTGCGATGTGGTAATCATTACAGGAGTTACTTTTATCAACAAAACTGTTGATCATGTGCTTTCCCTTTGCCGGAAGGCAAAAGAGATTGTTATTATGGGGCCAAGTACCTGCATGGCCCCGGAAGTGCTGGGCAAATACGGTGTTACCGTCCTTGCCGGCAGCAGTGTTACCGATGCCGATCTTTTGCTGCGGATTATTGCGCAGGGAGGCGGGGGGATGGACATCAATAAGTGTACGGAAAAACTCTGTGTTCGTATTTCCGCCCGCAGGACATAAATCAAACT
>DGEC01000114.1:4739-9797 GCA_002385745.1 Firmicutes bacterium UBA3936 | reverse complement strand
CAGGCAATGCTGGCACTTTGCGAGCGCGGGCATGACGTCACTCTTTATGAAAAAAGCGACAAGCTGGGCGGCAACTTGATCGGTGCAGCTGTACCCTCATTTAAGATTGACTTCCAGGATTACCGGGATTGGCTCTTGCGGCAGGCGGAAAAGGCTCCCGCAAGAATTCTCCTGAACACCGAGGCTACCAAGGAAATCCTAGAGAAGGAAGCCTATGACGCCATTATTATAGCCGTCGGTGCAAAACCCGTCATTCCCGATGTTCCCGGTATTGACAAGCCGCATGTCCACTGGGCTCCGGACGCGCACCTGGGCAAATCGCCTGTCGGCGAAAAAATTGCTATCATCGGCGCCGGCGCCATCGGCGTTGAAACGGCCATTGACTTTAAACAGGACGGTAAGGACGTCTTCCTCATTGAAATACAGGGACCTGAAACGCACTTCTTCAGCCTGCGTCAGAGCGCCGGTAATGTCAGCACTGAACAGATGACATACATCGAAAACCTGAAAATTCCGCTCCATTATGAAACCCGCCTTGAAGAAGTCTGCGATGACAAAATTATCTGCCGCAACGTAAAGACAGGTGAAACCGTAGAATATCCCTGTGATACGGTACTCCTGGCAGTCGGCATGGTTCCGCTGTATGATGTTGTCGATTCCCTGCGCCGCTGCGCGCCGGAAACAGAAGTCCACATAGTCGGCGATGCCAGGGCGGTTGGCAATATCTCAACTGCCGTCAACAGCGCCTTCCAGGCGGCAGTACACATCTAAACCTGTAATTTTGCGGCAAAATCAAAATGCAGGAGTCTGTACTCTGACAGCTCCTGCATTTTTCTTCTCCCTCTAAAGCATCCCTATGTCCAGCGCGGCAAAATAACCGGAATGAATGGCGCCGGCAATATTGCCCGTTTTTTTGCAGTCGCCGACGGCCGCAACATAAGGAGCCTGGTCATATAAATCCCAATATACTTCTTCATTGCTTTGCATCCCGACGGCATACAAAACGACATCACCGGCGGCAAACTCCTCCCTACCGCCTTTTTCGTACCTGACGCCGCCGGCTGTTACCTCCAGGCAGCGGGCGCCGGTAATTATCTCCAGACCCAGTTCCTTAATTTTTACCTCCAGGCCTCCCCTGTAAACAAACATGGCGTCTCGGGCATAATCCGCAAGCTTTTCCAGAACCGTTACCTTTTTACCGAGGTTGGCCAGGTGCAGCCCTACTTCAATGCCGACCAGACCGCCGCCAATCATAACTACCCTTTCTCCCCGCAGTATTCCGGAACGGGTGTATACTTCAGCGGCGTGATAGGCGTTGTCAATTCCCTTTATAGACCGGGGTACAATGGGAGCACTGCCGGCGGCAACTATAATGCAGTCGGGCCGGAATTTTCCGACTGTTTCTTTGCCAGCTTTCGTATTCAGCATTACTTTAATGTTTAAGCTTTCGACACGCCGGATCAGGTATTCTTTAAAGCGCCGCAGGTCATGCTTTAAACTGTCATAATCGGCAAATTTAAGCAGGCCTCCCAGTTCCCCCGTCTGCTCGCAAAGAATTACCTCATGGCCGCGCAGACCGGCGGTAACGGCAGCCTGCATCCCGGCGGGGCCTCCCCCGATAATCAGAACTTTTTTCCTGAAATTTGCCCTGCCTATGTTGTCGGCAAAACCAAGGCGCGCTTCCCTGCCAATCAGGGGATTGACGCTGCAGACGAAATGCCTGTTTTTATTATCACTGTCCGTGCAATGCAGGCACCGCAGGCAGGGTGTAATCTCATCGCTGCGCCCGGCTCCGGCCTTTTTGGGCAGGTAGGGGTCGGCAATTAAGGCGCGGGACATAGACACCCCGTCAGCCTTGCCGGAAGCAATTATTTCTTCGGCCTGTTCAGGGTACAGGATTGAACCTACGGTAAAAACAGGGATTTTTATTCTTGCTGATTTTTTTATTGCCGCAGCCAGATCCAGATTCTGCGCAAGCGGTATAAAAGTTGTGGCAAAGAAGTTTGTCATACCTTCCGCGCTGATTTCAGCCAGGTCGACGTATTCCTGGGCCCTTTCCAAGAAGGTTATCATATCATCCACCGTAAAGCCCTGCGGGTGCCTTTCAGATCCGGAAAGGCGAATCATAACCACCCGTTCGGGGCCGACCCGCTCCCGGATTCTTTTTAAAATCAGCAGGGGAAATCTCATCCTGTTCTCCAGGCTGCCCCCGTATTCATCGCTGCGGGTATTTGTCAAGGGAGAAAGGAACTGGCTAAACAGCCAGCCGTGGGCGGCATGAACAAGTACCGCATCAAAGCCTGCGCCGTACCAGTATTCTGCGGCATCAGCAAAGGCAGAGGCTATGCTGTCCATATCTTCCTTATCCATGGCCTCCACAGGGTAGCCCTGTTCACTGACACCGGCAACGGGGCCTTTTATCGGAACGGTGTTAAACTCCGGCCGGGCCCGCATGCCGCCATGGGTCAGTTCAACACAGGCAGCGGCCCCATGTTCATGAATTACCGCCGACATTTCGGCCAAAAGCGGCAGGTTGTCCCTAGTCCATTCCATGGCCGGGGTATGGCTGCCCCCGTCACAGACAGCAATTTCCCCCAGGGTAACAAGGCCGGCACCACCCCTCGCCTTATGCTCAAGGTAGCCGATATAGTATTGTGTAGGCCTGCCGTCAACCGTATGAAAGAGCATGTTCGGAGCGGACATAATCCTGTTTTTCAGTATCATATCCTTAATCTTCAGCGGCTTAAAGAGATTTGGATAAAGCAGATAAGACAAATCAACCACCCCTTAGAAAAAATATGCAATGCCTGCCAGATAATCTTCTTCCAGCGGCAGGGCGCCATATAGATTTACCCGGGATATTTGTGCCCTGTTTCCATCCTGCAGCAGCACGGCAGTCCTGCCCGGGTAATAACGCAGAAACTCCTCCAGCACCTCCGGAAAGTCCGCTCTGACAACCAGCGGTGTTTTGACCGCAACACCAAAGCTCTCTGCCAAGGCCCGGCAGTCAAAGCTAACGGCGTCACCAAAATCAAGGCAAATAATTTCCGCTCCCTTTGCAGCCAAGTCACAGGCTGTCTCTGTTGCCGCCTGAAAATCGCCTGCTGCTAACGCGCCCTTCAAACCCTCGACGGGCAGCTTCCCGACCACATATTGCCTGTTTTGAGAGAGGGGAAGATATGAATAGGCGGAGGCAATTGCCGGCAGGGAATTAAATGCCGCCCTGGGCACTTCCAGCCCGGCAAGCTCCTTTTTCAGCGCCTTGATATGGTCGGGAGTTGTCCCGCAGCAGCCGCCGATAAGCCGGACACCGCTCTTAACAAACTCCTCCGTGTATGAACTGAACTGCTCCGGCGTCTGCCTGTAAACTGCCTGCCCGTCCACCATTTCAGGCATCCCGGCATTGGCTTTTACCAGCAAAGGCACTGCCGCCACAGCCGCCATTTTTTTTACGGGCTCCACTAAACTTTCCGGGCCGCCGGAGCAATTGGCCCCAACCATCATCGCTCCCAGCGACTGGCAGACTATGGCGCATACTTCAGCCGGATTGCCGGCCAGAGTCCTTGCGCCTTTGCCGAAAGTGGCCGAAGCAATTACGGGGAGATTTGTTTTTTCTCTTGCCGCCAGTATTGCCGCCCGCAGTTCGCCCAAATCAGTAAAAGTTTCAAAATTGACCAAATCGGCGCCGGCATCCTCAAGGGCCGCCAGTTGCTCGGCAAAGATTTCATATGCCCGGTCAAAGGTTAAATCGCCTGCCGGCTGTAGAAACAAACCTGTCGGACCGGCCGATGCGGCAACATAAACCTTATCTCCTGCAACTTCCCTGGCCAGTTTTACACCTGCATAATTAATTTCATATACCCTGTCTGCCAGGCGGTGCGCTTCAAGGGTGATTCTGTTTCCCGGAAAAGTATTGGTTTGCAGGATCTCAGATCCGGCCTGCAGGTAAAGACGGTGTACTTCCTTTACATCTTCCGGCCTTTTTAAATTCCAGAATTCCGCTGCTTCTTCTCCTTTCAACCCTCTTTTCTGCAGCATCACCCCCTTGGCACCGTCATATAGCAGGACTTTGCCTTCGGGCAAAGAAAACTTCATCTCCGGTCCCTCCTCCCCTTTTCCCTATGCCGGTGTTGCCGGCCAAAATTTAAGACAAGTCAAGGACACTGCCGCAGGCGAGATAGGAAATCTGTTTCCCCATAATTTCTTGCAGCTGCCGGTAAGGCTTCAAACCGGTGCAATGGCAGGTATAGTACTTAGCCCCGTTCTTTTGCAGGCAGCGGGCGATGCCCGCAATTACCTGCGGGTCCTCGTAGGCATCCGTCGACGGGTTGTAAAGATGAAACCCGCCGATAACATGGGTTACCGGCCCGTAGCCCTTCCGGTACAGGTGGTCAATAATATTGGCAATTCCCCTGTGGGCACAGCCGGCAAGTAAAAGTTTAATCTTGCCTTCCTTGATAAGCAGGTTTTGTTCATGGATGAAATCATCGGGGACAAGCGACGACCCTCTTTCCGTATATAGGTT
This sequence comes from Firmicutes bacterium UBA3936, assembly GCA_002385745.1. Lineage (GTDB taxonomy): Bacteria > Bacillota > Dethiobacteria > Dethiobacterales > Dethiobacteraceae > DTU027. The sequence goes on along the minus strand of DGEC01000114.1, from coordinate 5,272 downwards.
CCTGTTTCCGGAAGGGACAAACCTGTCGCCTTCAACGGCGGAAAACAAAAACAGTCCGTCCTCAATTTCCAGGCTGTCGCCGGTAAAAACAAAACGCTCGTCCGGCCGGATTTCCCTGTCCAGGCCGATATAGGACTTTTCGCCGCTTGTTTTCAGGGAGAATTGCTTCCCAAAGGCACTCTGCCGGATATAGATTTTGGTCTTCCGGTTCAGGCGCAGAAAAGATTTTAAACCTCCGCCATGGTCATGGTGCCCGTGGGAAACTACCCCGAAATCTGCAGCGGCAACGTCAACCCCCAGTTTCTCCGCATTTTGCTGGTAATTGTCACCGGCTCCGAAATCAAAAAAAAGCTTGTGCCTCCCGGTTTCAAGATAGAGGCTTAAACCGTGTTCCTTTTTAAAGTCATCCGAGACCGCTTCATTTTCAGACAGAACTTTAATTAACACTGTTATTCATCCCCTTTCCCACTAATACCTTCCCTTTTGCCGCGTGCCAGCGAAGCCCAAATGCCCAGGAAACACAGGGCCGCAAA
>DGEC01000114.1:0-4477 GCA_002385745.1 Firmicutes bacterium UBA3936 | reverse complement strand
TTTTGCCCCAGGTAAAACGAAACAATCAGGGCTGAGACGGCCATGCTGAAAGACTGTCCTACTGTCCTGGCGGTGGCCAGTATCCCGGAAGCAATGCCGTAATCCCTGCCTGCCACAGACCCCATAACCGAATTGACATTGGGCGAACTGAAAATGGCAAAGCCTGTGCCGATAAGCGCCAGCAGTATAATGGCGGGCAAAAGCGGGGTGTCAGCATCAAACAAACCCATTCCGAACAGGCAGACGGCAATAAGGCCCATGCCAACGGAAGCAACATACTGCGGGTCCTTTTTGTCGGAAAGCATCCCTGCCACCGGGGAAAAGACAGCCTGAAAAGCCGGCTGGACAAACATTATCATGCCGGTATACTGGGGGGAGATCCCCTTGATATACTGCAGGTACAGGCTCATCATATAACTGATGGCAAAGGTGGAACTGTAATTAATAAAAGCGGCCAAGGAAGAAAAAACCAGTACCCTGTTGTTTTTCATCCTTGCCATGTCCATTAAGGGGTTGGGTACTCTGAATTCAAGATAAACGAAAACAAACAAAACAACAATACCTGCCAGAAGTATAAAAGGAGCATAAACACTGGTTTTCAGGTTGGTAAGCCCCCAGATTACGGCAAGTATTGCCGCTGCGTAAACAAGCGACCCGGTATAATCAAGCTTTAAAGCGTCCGCTTCCCGCCATTCCTTTTTAATTGCCAAAAGTATTAGCATGAGCAAAAGACCAATAGGTACGGAAATAAAGAATATATGACGCCAGCTGTAATATTGAGTGACCAGGCCGCTGAAAAAGGGGCTGGCAGACAGGCCGATATAGGTGGCAGCCACGTTGATGCCGAGCGCTTTTCCCCGTTCACCTGGAGGGAAAGCCGATGTAACTATGGAAATAACCGTTACTGAAAGCATGGCTGCTCCTATGCCTTGAATACTGCGGCAGAAAATCAAAAAATAAACTGATCCTGCCAAACCGCAAAGCAGAGATGTTACAGTCAGGATAGCCGTTCCCAAAAGCATTATTTTTTTCCGCCCGTAAATGTCCGAAATCCTGCCGGCGGGCAGAACAAACATTGCTGTAACCAACAGAGTGGAAGAAACAACCCAGCTTAAAATATGGGGAGCTGCTTTAAATTCACTGCCGATGGCCGGCAGGGCTACATTGGCAGCAGTCATCAGCAGCGGCGCCCAGAACGCTCCAAGCAAAGTGGCGGCAATTATCAGCCTTTTGTTGGCGCTGTTTTCCTGCACTTGTCTCACCTCTTGCTTAATTTATGCCCTAACCGGTACCGGGATAACTCCCTTGAGAATTTATGGCGATTTGGTGCTTTTGAGGATCCAGTAGCCACCGGTCTTTTTTATTACCTCACAGTTGCCGTAGATTTCCAAAAGTTTATTCCTGGCAGAAGCGGCGCCCTGCTTTTTCTGCATCACCAGCCACAGGGAACCGCCCGCTTCCAAAAATCTTATGCTTTCGGCAAAGAGGGAATAAACCACCTTTTTACCCGCCCGGACGGGTGGATTGCTGACAATAGTCCCGAACACCCCGTCAAGCCGGGCAAAGCCGTCGCTTTCCAGAACCTCTGCGTTTTCAACTCCGTTTATATGTATGTTTTCTTCGGCCAGGGCCACCGCCCGCCTGTTGACATCTGCCATAACTATCCGGGCCTCCGGATTAAGGACGGCCAGGCAGATGCCGATGGAGCCGTAGCCGCAGCCCAGATCCAGTACCCGGCCCCGGAGGGGAGGCAGGATTCTAATTAGCACATGGCTGCCGTAGTCCACCTTTTGCCGGGAAAACACGCCGACATCGGTAAGGAATTCCAGCGTTCTGCCGTGCAGGGAATACTGAATGCGCCGCAGGTCATGGGGAAGGTTGGGATCAGGTGTATAGTAGTGACTCACAGGCTTACCTCCATTTCCGGAGCAGGTTTAGTTCTTCCCGGCTTAATTCCCGAAACTCGCCCGGGGCAAGCCCCGGGTCCAGGACCAGGCCGCCCATGGCAACCCGTTTTAAGTAAAGAACCTCCTTGCCGACGGCCCGGAACATGCGCTTGACCTGGTGAAACTTACCCTCATAGACTGTAATTTCAACTTCGGATTCCGCCCCCGCTTCCAGTATTTCCAGCCGGGCAGGCAGGGCAGTAAAATCTTTTAGCTCTATGCCCCGGGCAAAGAGCCGCCTGTCATGCTCGCCAACCTCACCCCGCACCCGGGCCCGGTAGCGCTTGGGCACCCGCCGTTTGGGATCCAGAAGGCGGTGGGCAAGCAGGCCGTCATTTGTAAGAAGCAAGAGACCTTCCGTACCCTTGTCCAGACGGCCAACGGGAAACAAATTCAGGCGCTTGTATTCCGGGGGCAGCAAGTCCAGAACGGTAGGGTTCAGCCGGTCCCGGGCGGCAGAAACTACCCCTGCCGGTTTGTTTAGCATCAGATAGTGGTGCTCCCGGTAGTGCAAACGCCGATCTTGCACGTAAACCAGGGCGGTGCTGGCATCCAGACTAAATCCCGGATCCTTGCAAACAAACCCGTCTACCGTTACCTGTCCTGCCCGAATTAGCTTTTTAACCTCGGTCCTGCTTCCTTCACCGCATTTGGCCAGGAATCTATCCAAGCGCATTCTGGTCATACCGCCGACTCCTCCCGGCTCCAAGTCCGGGGCAGTTCCTCCCCCCGGGTAATATTTTCTTCTCTATAGTCAACACAATATCACTTATGTGAAAGCTAGACAACCCCTCCTTTGCGCATAACTCCCTTAAAGGCCAACTCCGTCCGGCTCTCAAACAGCATCCCTTTGACACCCCTATTGTCAAAAAATCACACTCTGCAGCGAAAAAGGGATGCAACTGCATCCCTTATATCTGCTCAATATTTATCAGGCCTTCCTCATGCAGGGCCATAATAACATCTTTAACATCGGCCTTTTTCTCCGGCGGCAGTGAAGAAACAAAAGCATCTATTCTGGACTGGTCTACAAGTTTTGTTACCTTAAGGTTCCCTACTGTAAACTGGTCGGCCAAAACCATTTCCTCCCTGTATTTTTTCTTATTTTTCTTCATTTACCGCTTTATTATGCATGCCCGCCGACCCTGCAGGACTACGGAAAATACTGCAGCAGAAAAACCGCCGCCATGCCGACTATGATTGTCAGGACCATGTTTTTCGAAAACACCGCCGTAATAACGGCAGGTATGGTGGCCAAAAGATAGCTGTTTTCAAAAGAAAAAAACAGGCGCCCGTCAGATGTCAGAATACCGGGAACCACCAGGGCAGATAAAACGGCAACCGGTATATACCGCAGCCAGGCCGTGACAAGCGGTGGAATTTTCTGGCGGGTTAGATAATACATCGGCAGAAACCGGGGCAAAAAAGATACCAGTGCACTGCCCAGTATGACAATTACTGTTTTTTGCATCTTTCCAAAAACACCCCCACTGTAGCGGCAATTACTGCAGCCAAAATAACATGCCAGCTGCCCCCGGGCATAAGCAGATAAAAGAAAAGTGACAGCCCGCCTGCAACGGCAGCGGCAAGAATCAGTTTTTTCTCCGTCATTTGGATAACCAGCAGAAAAATGAACATGCCGTAAAGTGCAAATTCCATGGTCGCTGCAGCCTGCGAACTGCTGAAAACACCGCCAAAGAGCCCGCCTAAGAGTCCCCCGGCAACCCATCCGGCATAGGAAGTGCCAAACATCCCTATAAGGTAATAATGGCTTCTCTCTGACTTGACAAGTTCGCTGCAAGCCAAAGTATAATTCTCATCGGTCAGCCAAAAACCAATGGGGAGGAGAGCTTTTCGCGGTATATTGCGCAGGTAGGGAGATATGGAAGCACTCATCAGCAAATGGCGTAAATTAACAAAAAAAACGGTGGTAATAATGGCGGCGACACTTGCTCCCGCAGCCAGCATGCCGACAATTACAAACTGGCCGCTGCCGGCAAAAACAAGCAGTGACATCAGAACAATATAGGGAAGTTCTATGCCGGCCAAACCTGCCAGGGCGCCATAGGCAAACCCCACAGGCAGGTAGCCGAGAACTATGGGTATGGCTTTTTTGCTTCCTGTTGCAAAATCATGGGGAAAGGGCATTGCTCAACCTCCGTTTTCTCCTCGCATTTCCACTGCCACCGGCCCGGTTGTGCTGCAGCTTGTTTGCCTGTAATTTGCTGCAGTGTTAAAAAACCGCCAAAGGGTGAATACCCCATGACGTGCGCTTGCCATAAGCAAACTTTGCAATCTTGAAAAGATTTCTTTGTGAACCGATAATTCCTGTTCGGCTGCACAAAAGTTTGCCACACGGGGACCGGTTTGTCCGTAAGTTTTATTGACCTAAAAAAAGAAAAACGGTATCTTGAACGCGCAGCAATATTGGAATTATATCAAATACACCTTTGCATTTCAATATATCTGCGCATTCTTGGCTGCTTCACTGTGTAGGACTACAATAGATCTTGGACACTAGGCTTTAAAAA
>DGEC01000040.1 GCA_002385745.1 Firmicutes bacterium UBA3936 | reverse complement strand
CTTTAAAGGCGCCGCCTTTGAACTTGCAGAGCTCTGCAAGCTTTTGGGCATTGTAGCAACACCGCTTTTGCTTGACCATGTCAGGCGTGAAGCTGATAAATTCCTCAGTGAATTAAATGTTCTTTTCCCTGAAATAAAGAGGTGCAGTTCAACCTTGTAGTAATACCGGCTGCTACAGCCGGTCACCCGCGGAAACAACCCGCGGGTTTTCTTATGTGTGCCTCGCAGGCCAGAGCAGAACAAACCGGCCGGCTGTACCCGGGAACTAAATAAAGACAGTTCCGGTGCATATCCGCTACGCAAAGGCAACGGCTAAAACATAGCATCATATTTTAGCAGTTAATTTGTCGAAATATAGAATTTTAAAGAAGGTTATTGTCTTATTATGCTGAACCTTATTTTTAAAATGTAACAATTTCATTTAATACCGAATTGGGCCACTATTCAACATAACAAACTTCAGCTGCAAGACTCGGGGCTTAGGATATAGCGAAGGGGGTATGACCGTATGAAATCATATTCCTAAATTTGCATGCGGGGAATTTGTTTCCCAATCCATTGCCTGGAGCTGCCGGCGAATCAGGCTGCAAGGGTAGCTGTTAAGCGGCAAAAATATGTAGGAACTATCGAATCATTAGGAGGCTTTAAATAGTGAATATTCGTAAAATATTTCTTTACATGCTAAAGGCGTGTGGGGTGCTTTTTTCCCTTCTACACCGGCGGTATCCTCATCTTTTTTAACATACCTTTTTACAGTTTCAAAATCATGGCCGGTTTCCGAGAGCTGTAGATTACAGGACAGGCTGAAAGGCGGCGTCGGGATTGTGCCCCCTGCCAATATCCCAATTTCTCTGTTCGGAAATAAAACGGCTTTCAGAATTTTTCCTGAAAGCCGTTTTTAGTCAATATAGTGGTGGGGCTAACTGGGATCGAACCAGTGGCCTCCTGAATGTGAGTCAGGCGCTCTCCCCCTGAGCTATAGCCCCGTGGTGGACGTGAGGGGACTTGAACCCCTGGCCTCTTGAATGCGAACCAAGCGCTCTCCCAGCTGAGCTACACGCCCTTGTGCGAGTTAATTGTACAACAAGAATGAGCAAAAATCAAGGACTGCAATAAAGGCAGAAGCTGTTTGCATATGTCAGGTTGGACAGGAAATTTTGTTAGCTGCCGGCTGCTGTCATATACTGCTAAATTTTTTAATCAGGCGGTAAAGGCCATAGATGATTCCGGCTGCAGTTTCAGGCGCCAGTAAGACGAATAAGCCCGTAAGGTTAAGAAAGGCAGTCCAGGGACTTTTGGCAGCCTTCTCTGCCCGTATTCTTACTGAATGATATAAAACAGGCGGGTTAAGGTTTAGGTGATGCATAGTAAAAGGGGAAAATGCAAAAGAGGCAGGTAAATAAAGGGATGCGGCCCCTTCATCTTGAATTGTAAATCCTGTGATGCTATCCTTAGACATATATGTGCCATAACATTTTTACTTATTATTTTAAACAGTTCCAGGGGGGCTGTTGCTCTTGCAGATTAATGTTCTGGATTACTTGGAAAAAACGGCGGCCAAATATCCCGGCAAAATTGCAATTATTGATGAACAAAACAGAATTAAGTTTTCAGAACTGAAAATGCTGGCCAAGGCGGCAGGCAGCGCTCTTATTGCTGAAAAACCGGCTGCAATCCGGAGTCCTGTAGCGGTGCTGGTAAACCGTACAGCGGCGGCCATTATTTCCTTTCTGGGCGTCCTTTACAGCGGAAACTATTATGCTCCCATTGATGCCAGGGTGCCGAAGCAGCGCCTGCAGCTGCTGCTGGACGATCTGAAGCCTTCTTTTGTTATCTGTGAAAAAAAGGATTTAGAACTCCTGGAAAGCCTTGATAATTCGCCACCATGCCTTGTTTATGAAGATATTATTCACAGTCAGGTAAATGACCGGGCTTTGGCGGAAATAAGAAAGCGGATAATTGATCTGGATCCGGTGTATATCCTGTATACGTCCGGTTCGACGGGAATCCCAAAGGGGACGGTTGTCCCGCAGCGGAGTGTGATAGATCTTACGGAATGGCTGGCTTCTACATTTGACTTTGCCTCTGATGAAGTAATGGGCAACCAGACTCCTTTTTATTTTGACGCTTCCGTTAAAGATATTTACCTCTGCCTGAAAACAGGCATGACCATGGTGATTATTCCCCAAAAACTGTTCATGTTTCCCCTGCTTTTGCTTGATTACCTTAATGAACACCGTGTGACAACTATCCTCTGGGCAACCTCCACCTTTGTACTGCTTGCCAATTCGAAGGTATTTGCGCAAAAGAAACCCTTGTATCTGAAAAAAATATTTTTCGCCGGGGAAGCGATGTACGGGAAGTACTTAAATATCTGGCGAAAATACTTTCCGCAGGCAATGTATGTCAATCTTTACGGGCCGACGGAAGTTACCGTTGACTGTACCTATTATATTGTGGACCGCGAATTTGCCGATGACGAACCCGTTCCCATCGGCAGGGCCTGCCGCAATATGGAGGTCTTTCTCCTGGATGAAAACAACCGTCTGATAACTGCAAGCGGTAAAGCAGGTGAAATATGTGTCAGGGGAACGGGTGTGGCTTTAGGCTACTACCGGGACCCGAAGCGTACTGCGGAGGTTTTTGTCCAGAACCCGTTAAACAGCGATTACCGCGATCTGGTTTACCGGACGGGAGATATTGCCAGGCTTAATGAATACGGGGAGCTTGTCTTTTGCGGCCGTAAAGATGAGCAAGTCAAACACCAGGGGAACCGCATCGAACTGGGGGAAATCGAGCGGGCAGCCTGCAGCCAGGAGGGTGTGGAGGCCTGCGTCTGTTTTTATGATGAAAAAAACAAAAGAATTGTGCTGCAGTATGTGGGGCATACCGGTGAAGTGCCGCTCTTGAGGGGCTTGCGTGAAAGGCTGCCCAGGTATATGCTGCCTGCCGTAATTGAGCGGCGGCAGGAATTCCCTTACAATGCCAACGGCAAGATCGACCGCAGAAAAATCATGGAGATTTACTATGGAAAAAATAACTGATTTGGACCAGTTGAACAAACTGCTTGCCCCCTGTATGAAAAGGGGTGTGCTAACCAATAACTATCTAATGTACAAAGACTACAAGCAGTATATTGAGCAAGGTGTTTTGTATTATATAAAGGGCAGGTCAGGAATGCTTCTTTTCCGGGATGACGGGAATCACTGGCGGCTGCTTTATTATTTATCCGGTTTCGAGGATGATTTCCCCCTGCCGGAGGACAAGCCCTCCGTCATGGAAGTGCTTTTTCAGGCTGGCGGCAAAGAGCATGAGCCTGTCCTTGCTTACTGGCAGTCTAAGGGGTTTAAGCCCTACCTGCCGAGAAAACGCATGCTTGTACCGGCAGTTGAATTTAAAGCCGCATCCTTCCCGGCCGGGACTGTTGTTTTTGCTCAAAAGAAGCATGCTCCGGCAATATCTGCACTCCTTTCCGCAAGCTTTGACCGGTACCTGGGCTGTATCCCGTCCCAGGAAGAGATTATTGCGGGCATTGAGAGGAAAGAGTTTATCTGTGCTGTGGATGCAAGGGACAGGATCATGGGAGTGCTGGAGATTCGACGCCGGCGCAATCTATATACCATCAGGCATCTGGTTGTGGAACGGGAATTTCGCGGACGTGGCCTGGCCCGGAAAATGCTGGCCTTTCTGGAGACAATAGTGGAGAAGGATGCGAAAATAAAGATTGAGCTTTGGGTGCAAAGCAACAATCCGGCTGCCCGCCGCCTTTATGAAAAGGCGGGATTCTCATACGACGGACTGGAATCGGTGGGTCTGTTATACGAACCTTAACTCGCAAAAAAGGAATGTGATGCCAATGGAAGAAAAACTGTTGAAAATTCTAAAGGAGCTACGCCCTGAAGTGGACTTCACCCGGGAAACAAGGCTGATTGATGAAGATATTTTGGATTCTTTTGACATTATTGCGCTGGTAGGAGAATTAAATGATACCTTTGACATCCAGATAGGCCCGGAACATTTATTGCCGGAAAATTTTAATACTCTTTCCTGTATTCTTGATCTTGTCAGGAAACTGCAGGCAGAGGGATAGGCAAAAATGCCGGTAGCAACATTTAGTTTTCTTCTTTTCATCAGCGCAACACTGCTGGTATATTTTACAGTTCCCAGGCGATCTCAGTGGATTGTATTATTAGTTGCAAGCTACGTTTTTTATGCTTCGGCAGGCGTTAAACAGCTATTGTTCCTGGTGCTGACTACAATCATTTCTTTTTCGGCCGGTTTTCTGCTGGCCGGAGTAAAGAATAAAAATAAAAAGAAATTTATTCTTGCCTCAGCCCTGGTATTGGACTTTGGCCTGCTGGTTTTTTTGAAATATTATAATTTTGCCGCCTCGGGAATTAATGCGCTGCTTGCAGGAACCGGCTTTGCCCTCCCGGTATTTAAGCTCCTGCTTCCCCTTGGAATTTCCTTTTATATCTTCCAGTCGGCAGGCTACGTCATTGATGTTTACAGGGGAAAATACCCGCCGGAGCGGAATATCGCCAGATTTGCCCTCTTTGTTTCTTTCTTTCCGCAGATTATTCAGGGTCCCATCAGCCGCTACGACCGGCTGGCACCTCAACTCTCTGCGTCCCATGAACCTGATTTTGACCGGTTAAAATACGGCATACAGCTGATGCTCTGGGGCTATTTGAAAAAAATTATTATTGCCGACAGGGCCGCTGTCCTGGTAAATACTGTTTTTGCAGATTATATGAATTACCCGGGCTCCATTGCCGCCCTCGCGGTCCTCTTTTACTGCATTCAGATTTACTGTGATTTCTCCGGAGGCATTGATATTATCAGGGGAATCGCCCAGATGATGGGGATAGACATGGTGGAAAATTTCAGGCGTCCTTACTTTGCCACGTCCCTTGCGGATTTCTGGCGGAGATGGCACATCAGCCTGGGCGGCTGGATGCGGGACTATCTTTTTTTCCCGCTGTCTTTGTCAAGACCCTTTTACAGGCTGGGGAAAAGAACGCGCAGGCTGTTCCCGGGCAAGCTGGGGAAAATAATTCCTACCTCCCTTGCTTCCTTTATCGTGTTCTTTGTTATCGGCATCTGGCACGGGGCAAGCTTTAAATATATGGCCTTTGGTCTATACAACGGCAACATTATTTCTTTTTCCATAATTGCCGCTCCCTACTTCACCGCATTCCTTGAAAAAATCCGTATTGATCCGCAGGGGCTGCCCTGGAGAATTGTGCAAATTATAAGCACGAACTTCATCGTTTTTATCGGCAGGTATTTTACCCGCGGGCCGTCGCTTATGGCAGCCCTGCGCATGCTGAAAAGGACGGTTTTTTCCTTTAATATGCAGGCTTTAAGGGACGGGACGTTCCGGACGCTTGGGCTGTCCGGTTTTGATTTGTTTCTGATAGTTGCAGGCTGTTTTATTATTTTCCTGGTCGGGTTTTATCAGGAGGCGGGTGTTGAAGTCAGGAAAGCGCTGGAGAGGAAAAACTGGCTTGTGCAGTGGGCGCTGGTCATGGCGGCGCTGGCAGTTCTTGTTTTCTTTGGCATATACCGTGAAGGATATATTGCCTCTGAATTTATTTATCAACAATATTAACGGCAGGGGTAGGCTTATGTCATCAAAAAAGTGGCTCTTAATGTTTGCCTGTTCGGTTTTAATTATTGTTTTCGCTATAGCAGGCTTTAATTTTATCACGGACCCGTTTGGTGTTTTCGGCGACCGCTTTTTCAACTGGTATTCCTATAATTTTACACAGAATCCGCGTGTGGCCAAAATAGCTTATCTGGACCGGCATCATGAAAAATATGATTCCTATCTGATCGGCAGTTCTTCAACAAGTTCCCTGTCAGTAGAGCGGCTGAATAAATACATGAATGCCAGCTTTTATAATATGTTCATGTATGGCGCCGATATTTACGATGTTGAACAAACCGTAAAGTATATTGTAAAGAACTTTACGGTAAAAAATATAGTTTTAAATATCGGACCGATTAATGCTGAAAAATACAATAAAGAATCGCATCCCCTGACGGACAACCTGCACGCCAAAACGGACGGTTCATCCCTTGCCAGGTTCTATGTGAAATATTTATTTGCCAACCCCAATTACGGCCTGGCGAAAATCCGCAGTTTTTACCGGGACGGCTACCTGCCGCAGGTTTTTGATGTTTTTGATGTCCCTACGGGCGCCTACGACAAATCGGCAAGGGACATCGAAAGAATTCAGGATCTGGAGGACTATAAAGAGAATTATCCTGTTTTTAGTAATTACCCGCGCTTTAATTATGAGTTTGCCCATATTGACGATTTTATCGGCAGCGTCAGGGAGATTAAGCTGCTTTGCGATGAGAATGATATTAACCTGACGGTTATTTTCTTCCCCTTGTATTACGGGCATTACAAGGCTTTTAATCCTGAACGGCTTGAGGAGATTTACAGCAAGCTGGCCGGCATTACCGATTTTTGGGATTTTTCCGTTCACCCCCTCTGTACCGACCCCAGATTTTTCTATGATGCCACGCATTTTAGGAATGCTCTGGGTGATATGGCCCTGGCCAGAATCTTTGGCGATGAAACGGTATATGTACCGGAAGATTTTGGCCATTATGTCACGCCCGTCAACGTCCTGAAGCAGGTTGAAAAATATCAGGCCGGGCATGTCTTTGATGACAGCGGCTATACAATAAAAGTCCCCGTATTGCTGTATCATCATCTGGATGAAACTGCCGGCGGTTCGCTGGTTATTTCAAAGGAGCGGTTTGAGGCACAAATCAGGGCCCTTGCCGAAGCCGGCTATACGGGAGTTTCCCTGCAGCAGCTGGTTGACTATGTTGAGAAGGGAAGGGAATTGCCGGAAAAGCCCGTCCTGATTACTTTTGATGACGGCTATGCCAGCAATTATGAAATCGCCTACCCCATACTGAAAAAGTACAATATGAAGGCAGCCATATTTGTTATCGGTTCCTCTGTGGGCAAGGATAGGTATAAGGATACAGGCTACCCCATTATTCCTCATTTCGGCTATGAAGAAGCCAGGGAAATGATTGCCTCCGGGCTGATTGAAATTCAAAGCCACACCTATGATATGCATCAAAGCGCGGATTACGAATTAAACACGGCCAGAACAGCAATGAGCCGTCTGGAGGGGGAAAGTGAAAAAGCTTTTATGCAAGCGGTACGTGATGACTTTACCCGGTCAAAGAAAGATATTGAGGAACAAACGAAAAGTCCGGTGATTGCCCTCTCATATCCTTTGGGGAGGTACAGCGACCTTACCGAGGCTTTGCTACGGGAAATGGGGGTTAAAATCACACTGTCCACAGAACCCGGCATAAATACCCTGATTAAGGGGCTTCCCCAGTGTTTGCGGGCTTTAAAAAGGATTGCCGCAAGAGAAGACACTTCTCCTGAAACGTTGATAAAAATGCTTGGCGGGCCGTAAAACCTGACTTGAATAATTTGCCGCAATATGATGTAATGATATTAGTATATTAATTCAGAACAAAGGAAATGGAGGTATTGTTTATGCAGGAAGTTTATGAGTTTTTAAAAAAGTGCGGGACCTATTATCTTGCGACTATGGACGGTGACCAGCCGAGAGTTCGCCCCTTTGGCACCATTGACCTGTTTGAGGGCAAGCTTTACATACAGACCGGCAAAAAGAAAAATGTGTCAAAGCAGATGATGACAAATCCGAAAATTGAGATCTGCGCCATGTCGTCGGACGGCAAATGGATTCGTGTGGAAGCTACGGCCGTTGAAGACGACAGGATAGAGCCGCAGCAGCATATGCTGGATGCCTACCCCAACCTGAAAGGCATGTATGCAGCCGGTGACGGCAACAACCAGGTTTTCTACCTTAAAGATGCAACGGCAACAATTTCATCTTTTATGGGAGAACCGAAAGTTATTAAGTTTTAATGTTCCGGTGAACGGAAGATTTTGTTTGCAGCCGGCCGGTAGTTTATACCCGGCCGGCATTTTGCTTTATTTTGTCTATCGGCCAACAGGTTAACCGGCGGAAGCAGCGAAAACAATAAGTGTTGACGTTTATTGGGATAACTAACATAATTATCATAGACGGCGGGGAGAAATATGCTGCCGGAATAAGCACCGGGAGAGAGTATTATGGTTTTTAAATTCTTGCACTTGGCAGATGTCCACCTGGACACGGCCTTTCAAAGCCGCAGTCCGCAAATGAGGAGTTTCTTGCGCGCTTCACTGCGGGAGGCTTTCAGGTCGGCGATAGATTTGGCTATCTCGGAAGATTGCCATGCCTTGCTGGTGGCAGGGGACCTTTTTGACAACGAAACATTAAGTTTTACGACGGAAAGGTTCCTGCTGCAGCAAATGAACCGTCTCAGGGAAAAAAACATAGCTGTTTTTTATGCCGCAGGCAATCACGATCCTTCCGGCATAAGCTACCGTGCAGCCAGGATGGACTGGCCTGCCAATGTACATATTTTTAGGAGCCGCCGGCCCGAAGAAGTTCCCCTAAGCGACAGTGAAGGGAATATCAGAGCCGTAATTGCCGGTGCGGGCCATGAAGGGAAAAGGGAAAGCGAAAACCTGGCAGCACTGTTTCCGCCTGCCGGTTCCCGGGAGATTCCTCATATCGGCCTGCTGCATGCGCTGGTGACAGGAGCAGGCGGCTCTCAGGACCATGAAAGGTATGCTCCCTGCACATTGGAAGACTTGCGGGAAAAAGGCTACAAATATTGGGCCTTGGGGCATGTCCACGCCGGGGAAATAATTTCGGAAGATCCGCATGTGGTTTATTCCGGCAGCCTTATGGGCAGGAATGCCAGGGAAACAGGGTCCAAGGGTGTGTACCTGGTTGAGATACACGCAAATGATGTGAAAATTGATTTCCGTCCCCTTGCCCCTGTTCGCTGGGAAAATATAACTGTGGACAGTTTGGAGAAGGCCGCAAACTTTGATGACCTGCAAAATATCATAACCGGCTCCGTTCAGGAATATTTTGCGGGAGAATACCCGCCGGAGCGGGTTTTCTTGAGACTGAACCTTACCGGACCCTGCCCGCTTTACAAGGAGCTAAACAGTCCGGAAAACATAGCAGTCCTGGAAGAGGAGCTTTCTTTTGCCTTAAACCTTGATTACATTGAAATCAAGGTTGAAAATCTGCTCCCGCCCGTCAATCCGGATCATCACCGGGGCAAACCGCACATTTTGGGAGCGCTGCTTGCCGTAATTGATTCTGTAAATGCGGATGAAGAGATGCTTCTGAAACTGGCGCCTGAAGTGCTTGCAGGCTATCAGAAAAAGGGAGATGAAGCTGGGAAGCTGCTGTACCTGAAATCCCTACTTGCGGGAATTGATTTTGAGGCAGCCGTGCGATTACTGGAGGCGGATAAGTTATGAGAATAAAAACCCTTAAAGCCGGCAGTTTCGGCTGCCTGAAGGACTGGGAGGCAGGCGGCCTTGACGCTGACCTGATTGTTGTTTACGGGAACAACGAATCGGGCAAAAGCACACTTTTTAATTTAATAGAAACGCTTTTTTACGGTTGGAAGCCTGTGACGGGCAATCCTTATCTCCCGTGGGACGGCAGCAGGGCCGTCATTGAAGGTGAGTTTGCCGACAGCAGCGGCAACTGCCTGCTTGTGCAGCGCACTCTCCACAACCGGCCGGAAGGCAGGGTGATAAAAGAAGAAACTGCCGTTAATATTGGCAATAAACCGCTTGATATCCTGGCATTTATTTCCCAGGAAATTTTTACCGCCGTCTATTCTCTGACTCTGGATAAACTCTGCTTTCCTGACGAAAGCGCCTGGCAGGAATTGCAGGACCGGCTGCTGGGAGGACAGTATGCGCCATTTCTCAGGCCCGTAGCCAAGGTAATAAATGAGCTGGAAAACGAGGCTCAAAAGTTTTGGCGGCCGGACAGGCGGGGCAAGCCACGGGCCAGGGAACTGCAAACAAAAATTTCAGAGTTAAGGCAGAGGAAAAAAGCCGCTCTTGAAAATGAAGGGAAACTGCACAGCATAGAGGAAGAATTAGCCGCTTTGAGGGGCCGGCTGCAAAAACTGCAAAGTGAGAAAACCAAAATAAACACATATCTGATCAGGGCGGAGCGGCTTTGGCCTGTGAAAAAAAAGCTGGAACGCATTAAAGAACTGCAAAATACGGCAGGTGACATGGAAAAATATCATAATCTGCCTGAAAATCCGGGGGAATTCCTGCATAATATAGAGGTGAGAATTCAGGAGGTTAAGGGGGAAATTGATGAAGCGAAAAAACAGCAGCAGGAATCGGAGCAAATAATCGCCGCTTTTACTGAAGAAGACCGGCTGGTTTGCAGTCAGGCCGCTGAAATCGAAAGAATCTCCAGGTGGTATGCCCAAATAGAATCTGACAGAGAGCAGTTCAGGGCAATGGAAAATGAACTGCGGCGAAGCTCGGACCGCATTGCCGATCAGGCGGCAAATTTCCTGCCCGGCGGCTGGAAGCCGGAACTTGAAAAGGTTCTTTTAAGTATTGAAGAGGTCGAACTGCGGGCCGGCATTAACTCTTGTAAAGCTGTGCAGCAGCGTTATATGGAACAGCAGGCCAGGCTGGAAGGGCTGCGTGCCCGGAGCGGCGGAGCCGACTTGAGGATTTTGCCGCTTGTTTCACTCTTTGCCGTCCTGCTGGGACTTGCGGGAACCTTTCTGCTGGGCAATTCACCCTTTGGTTTTGCCGCGGCATTGCTTGCTGTTCTGGGGCTTGGGCTTGCGGCATACTGGTTTATCAACAGGGGCAAGGGCTTAACCGGCGTTGAACTTAAAGAAGCTGAAAAAGCCCTGTCCGGGCTTAAAAATGAACTGCAGGAAAGGAGGGAAACAGTAAAAAAAGCCTTGCAGGGGCTGCCTGTCCCGCAGGAGAGGCTTGAGTTTCCCGACGAGACAATTCTGCTTGATATTAAAAATATTAAAAACCTCATAGAGCAAAAATCCGATCTTGAAAACAAGCGGGCCCAAATTGCCGGCCGCTTGCAAAGACGGGAAGAGGAAATAAACGGCATTATGGAGGCTCTTGGCATCCCGCCGGCCGGTGACATTTTGGAATGCCTGGGAATACTGGAAGAACGTTTGAAAGCAGCAAATAAGCGCAGTATTTCTGCCGCTAATGCATTGCAGAAGCAAACTGAAATAAAGGCGAGTCTTGCCGCTTTACAAGCGGAGCTTGGAAAACTGGAGAGCGAGCGGCACGATCTTATTGACAGTCTGCAGCCGCTTGCAGGGGAGAGCATTGAGGAGAAGATAAATGACCTTTTGCAGCGGCGGGGCTGTCTTAACCGGGCAAAAACTTTAAGGGAGGATTTGGAAAGAGAATATCCCGACCTTGCGGAAATTGAGCAGGAAATTAATAAACTGGCAGCTGAAGAAGAAGCTTGGAATTTTAGCGATCACGAGCTTGCGAAAGCAAAAGAAGGGCGGGAAGATCTGGAAAACGAATTAAGGGATTTAACAGAAAAAATCCGGGAGCTTGAAACCGACCTAAAACACCTGTCGAATCAGGACAGGCTGGATGATATTACAGGAGAAATCAACGAGCTTGCTGAAGAACTAAATGCCGTTTGTGTGAGGCGCGACCGTCTGGAACTTTTGAAAACCCTTTTAAAAGCTGCAGACCGCCGTTTCCGGGAAGAGCACCAGCCCGATGTTTTACAGAAGGCCGGCAGCTACCTCAGCCTGATAACAGGTGAGCGTTACAACCGCCTCTATGCAAAGGATGATGCATCCGGGCTTCTGGTCCGGGCGGACTATGCCGACGAGCTTCTGGAGGCCGCCCCTCCCCTAAGCAGGGGTGTGCTGGAGCAGATTTATCTGGCACTGCGGCTGGCACTGGTGGAGCATCTGGATTCCGGGCGGGAAAGACTGCCCCTGCTGCTGGATGAAGTTCTGGTAAACTGGGACGGGACGAGACTTGAGGAAGGAATTAAAATACTGAACAATCTGGCCGGGCAAAGGCAGGTATTTCTTTTTACCTGCCACAAGTGGCTTGCTGAAAAGTTGCTGGCTGCCTGTGACAGGCCGGTATTGCTGAAGGTGGGCGGATGATCGCCTGCTGCCGGGCTTGGACGTGGTGGGCCGGGGAAGAGTTCCCGGATGTTTTTTAGCAGGAAAAATAAGTTTTCATGTCAAATATGAAAGTGCTTGGAACCAGCGTTATTAACTGTTGGCCGGGGAAGCGGGAGAAAGCAGCGAGGGGTATGAAAAATGAATTGCTTGCTTGCTGTTTCACGGTTATATGTCTTTGCGGCTTTTTACAATTCCGTTTTAACTTTATTTGCCTGGTGGTGTTACGCAGGCAGGTTTTCTCTGCTAATGGACCCGTTAAGCTGGCTGGGTAAAGCTACAACTGATGAAGGCTTGGCCAACACACCGGCAGCGCTGCTTTTCGGGGCAGGGCTTCTTTTTAATATGTATGTTTGGAAAAAATTCATGGCCGAAACGGCCAAATGCCGGGCAGGCAGGATTTGGCCGGCCAGGACTCTGCAGTGGTTTGTCTTTTACGGGTTTTTCTTTATGGCCTTTCCCTGCGATGTTTTTGTTGTCCTGCACAGTATAGGCGGCGGGCTGCTTGTCGGTGGACTTTGGGCGCTCGCTACCATGTTTATTTATTATGCGCGGGATTATATCGGGCGCCTCAGGCACCTTCTCATGCACGGAATCTTGCATTTGACGACATTATATTGTTTTTATCATTTCGTCCTGGATACGCCTCTCAAGGGTTTCAGCCAGAAGCCTCTCATACTTGCCATTGTCCTGGAAACGGGGATTATCCTTAATGAACTGCTGCAGGCTTATTACGGCCGGGGGCTGGTGGCCATGGCCTTTACGCATTCCTATAAATACTAGAAAAAACCCCCTGCTGAGGAGGGGGTTATTTTTTGCTCCATTCAAGTGTTTGCAGGGTTCTTGAGGCCAGAAAGGCGCAGGCAATGATTATTGCCAGGGTAATAACGGCTGCCTGCAGGGGTATAGTGTTTTGCAGCTGCTGCGCTTCTCTAAGCAGTCCGGAGGGCAGGTACCGGTGAATGTCGAGCAGGCTGCCGGCAAAATAGAGGCCGTAATTGACGGCCAGTGTCAGCAGTGCTGTGGCGATTGGGTTTTTTGTGAGGGTGCCGAAAAGAAGCAAGAGGGAAAGCAGGTAAACCATGTAAAAGCCCTGCAAAAGACCGCCGGTGATGACAGGCAGGATGCCAGTATCAAAGGAAAAGAGAAGTCCGGCATAAAGATAGTCTGTAACCAGAGCGGCAAGGGGAATAAGCAGTACTGCTGTACCGAAAACAAGCATTTTGGCGGCGATGATGCCGCTATAGCTTTGACCTGCACAGAGCGGGAGGACTAGCGTGTTATCCCTGATTTCCTGTGCCAGAAGGCCGCAGAGTGCAAGAGAGACAAGCAAAGTGCCGATTTCCAAAACATCACCCATATAGCTTTGCAAACAGCCGAGCTGTGTCATATTGACAAGTTCCTGCAGGGGAAAGCCGGGGAACTTGCTTTTTAATACTTCCGGCAGGATTTTTAACATAACGGGTGTCATGAAGGCGAAGAAGAAAAAAACTGCAAAAAGGATGAGAAAAGTGTTGTTGCGCAAACCGTACCTGATTTCTTTTCTAAGACTGTTTATCATTGGTGTTCACCTCCTGCAGGTAAACATCCTCCAGCCTGTTTTGGCGGCGGGCGAAGGAGTTGACGGCAAGCTTGTTGTCAACGAAAAATTTAAACAACAGGGATGTGTCAAAAAAAGCGTCTGTCATTACAGAAAGATTAAGCTCATTTCCCGTTACTTTGCTTACTCCCTGGATTTGTGACAGCTTATCCAGTATCCCGGAGTCAATTGGTTTCTGCAGGGTGATGTCGTAGCTGGGCAGTATGTCTTCCTTGAGCATTTCCGGTAAAGGTTTTTCTGCGGCCATTTTACCGGCAATAATAATGCCGACCGTGTCACAAACCCGCTCCACGTCGCTTAATATGTGGCTGGAAAAAAAGATTGTTTTACCCATATTTTTTAATTTTTTAATCAAGTTCAGTACATCATTGCGCCCTTCCGGGTCCAGCGCCGATGCCGGCTCGTCAAAAATAAGCAATTCAGGGTCATGGATGAGGGCTGCGGCAATTCCCAGCCGCTGTTTCATTCCCCGGGAGAAGCCGCCGACCCGGCGGCGGACCGCCTCCGAGAGGCCCACCCAGTCCAGCAGTTCTTTGATTCTGGCTGCCGCAACCCGGCGCCCGCCGCTGTTGCCAAGATATTCCAGTGTTTCAAAAGCAGTCAGCCAGGGGTAAAAGCGGGGGGCTTCGGGCAGGTAACCGATGTGCAGTTCACTCGGGTGCTTAATTTTGGTTACATCCTTGCCGTTTACCAGGCAGCTGCCCTTTGTCGGCCGGGAAAGGCCTGCCAGAATATTCATGGTTGTTGTTTTACCGGCGCCGTTTTGGCCGATGAAACCGTAGATTTCACCCTTTTTGACCCGGAGGTTAATGCCTTTCAGGGCAGAAAAGGAATTGAAATTTTTCGTCAGGTTTTTTACGGTAATCATCAAAGATCCCTCTTTCTGCCTACAAGCAGGAATGTAATGGGGCCGATCAGGTTGATGAAGAGACAGATTAAGAGCCACACCCAGCGGTTGAGATTTTGCACTCCTTCGGTAAGGATTTTTACCGCACAGTAAACAGCCAGGCCAAGCTGAAGCACGATAACGGGCAAGAGCATCAGAATAAGTTCGCGGGTAACAATCATTTTCCCGACCTCCTTTTACTTATATCTTATCAGGATGTGAGGCCGGGTAAACAGTTACCGGAGTCATAAAAAAGGTCATAAAAAAAAAGGCGTTTTTGCGCCTGCAAATCAGAAGCCGATTTTTTTCAGGTACAAGACTGCATTTGCCCTGTCTTTGACATTTATTTTCATGTAAATCTGGGTGAGATAGTTTTTTACTGTTCCAACCGATAAATAAAGTTCAGCGGCGATTTCGCGGTTGCTCCTGCCCTGCACAAGCAGGCGGATTATATCCAGTTCCCTGGCAGTAAAGTCAGGCACATCTGTTTGCGGATCAAGCTGCCGGGCAAGATGGGAAGTTATTTTTTTTGCCACCCTGCCGGGGAGGATAATGTTGCCTGACAGACCGTCGTAAATAGCGGAAATAAGCTTTTCGCTGCCCATATCCTTCAAAAGGTAGCCGGAAGCACCGTAGGTCATGGCTTTTATAATATAGTCATCATCGTCAAAGGTCGTCAGAACAATTATCACTGTCCCGGGACAGTCCCGTTTAATCAAACGTGTCGCTTCTACGCCGTCCATAACGGGCATGCGAATATCCATTAAAACCACATCGGGCTGCAGCTGTTTTGCCAGTTCGTATGCTTCACTGCCGTTTCCCGCTTCACCGACTACCCGGATATCCGTGTTTAATTCCAGCAGCGCCCGCAGGCCGGCGCGGACAATTGTCTGATCGTCTGCCAGCAATACGCGAATGGGGTTCATAGGGGCGTCACTCCTTTTTCTGTGCCGGCGGGTATGGTGATATTTACAGTGAATCCTTCCCCCTCTGTGCCGGAAACATTCATGGTACCGCCGATACTTTGGACACGTTCAGCCATGGCATTCAGTCCGAAGCCGTAATCGATGCTTTTGGCGCCGGTGCCGTTATCGCTTATGGAGAGCTGGATATTGCCCCGGTATTCCTGCAGCAGCAGGTCAATTTCCGTACTGCGCCCGTGTTTGATACTGTTGGTCGCGCATTCTTTAATGGCATTAAGCAGTACATTCTGCTGGATGGAGAGCAGTTCGGATGTTATCTCCGTGTAGCAATTGACGGTAAGACCGGTATTTTGCCGGATTTCAGCCAGGAGGGCCTCAAGACGGGAGGAGAAATCTTTTTTTTCGCCTTTCTTGATTGTCTGCACGGCGGTGCGGATGTCGGCAAGCCCGCGCCCGACAAGATCTTTGGCCAGGGAAAATTTTTCCCTGGCTTTTTGCCCGTCCTGTACCAGCAGTTTTTCACCCGTTTCAATAGCAATGATGGCACTGGTTAAGGTGTGTCCCACGGCATCATGGATTTCACCTGCCAGGCGGTTTCTTTCCGCTACAGCCGCCATTTTCTCCAGTTCCCGGGATTGTTTTCTGATCTTGTCCAGCGCTGCTTCCAGCTGCCGGTTTGTCTGCAGCTGTTTGTGCAGTGAGTAAAAGACGGCATAAACAAGTAAGAAGATCATCAGATTTGCGTAGAGAAAACCGATTACTTCATCGCCGTAGTACAGTCCGAAAAGCCGTCTTGCCTTGAAAATGCCGGCGATAAAGTAAAGGATAAAGCAGGCCAGTGAATAGATGTTGGCTGTGGAATAAGGCATTGTATTAATGATGCCGGCTACTATTACCAGGACCAGAAAAGGCGGGTTGAATGTGTTGCCCAGGTAGTCTGCCGGAAGGATAAGCAGAATTTGCAAGGCCGGAAGAAGATAATAAAGAAAAGTATGCCGCTTTCTTACCGGCAGTCCGCCTGCAAGCATCAGGATGAAGCAGGTGCCCAAAAGGCCGATAATCAGAGGGTAGAAAGGATTCCCGGTATTTTTGGCAATGACCAGCAAGGCAAATATTTCATAGGCTAAAATTAACAGGGCGAAGATGCCTTGACTGATGGCTTCGTCTGTTTCTGCGACCGGCAAAACGGAGTCTCCGGCAGTTAGCTTTTTACGGCTGTTGAAAAGGTAGAATGCGGCTGCAGGAATATTAAAAATGACTATGGCAGCAATAAACAGTGTTTTCTGGCGCTGCGTCAGGTTCTTGTTCTGTCGGCAGTGCCGGATGTAATAAGCCTGAATAAAAATCTGGATAAAAATGCCGGGTATTACTATGGGCAGCATATCAGTAATATTCATAGCTTGAATAATCTCCGTTCTTAGGTTGTAATGCTGTAGCCTGAAAACATTATATCATATCTGCTGCCACCGGGATGCAGATAAAGGAAACAATGTAAATTTATTAACTGGTAAAAACATGTGTATATAGGACTAAACAGGAGTATAAGACTACCAGTCGAGTGTAGCGGCGACAGAAGGAGCAGGAGGAGGTTTGACAGCGGGCGGGACCCGGGGTTATCCTATAAGTGAAAGAATTAACATGCGTAAGCTGTCGAAATTATTGTTTTTACCGGATTATGTTAATAGTTTCACAAGCCCTGATGAGAAATGTCGCAATTTTGCTATAATCCCTTCACTGCAAAAAATTCACTTTTTTAGGGAAGGAGGCCTGGCTATGCGTAGAGCGAGAATAATAGTACCAGTCAGGATGATAACACGGACAGCATTATTGTTGGCATTGACCGTGGCAGTGCAAGCCCTTTCACTGCCGCCGGTCATAACCGGCCCGCTGGTTAATTTCATGCTGGTTGTGGCCAGTCTTGCCGTTGGAGCCGCGGGCGGAGTGATGATCGGTGCACTTACTCCCTGGATAGCACTGGCTGTCGGAATATTGCCGCCTCCTCTAGCTCCCGCCGTTCCCTTTATCATGGCCGGGAATGCCGTCTTGTGCCTCCTGGTCGGTTTGTTTGCCTCCCGCAGCAATTTATTCCGTTTCTTCGGGGTGGCAGTCGGTTCTGTCCTGAAATTTGTCGTAATTGCCGGGGCAGCTTCATATGTGTTAACCCTGCCGGAACCAATGGTTCATACCCTAATGCTCCCGCAACTAACCAATGCGCTGCTTGGCGGTTTACCAGCTGTGGCAATTGCAGCGTTTCTCTCACATGCCGTTTTGCAAAAAGCAGAACAAAAGGGTTAGCACATGTGTTATGTATTCACGGGCTCAAAGCCCGTGATTTTTTTTACATGTTTGTCATATTGCCGTCACGCACTACAAGTATCTCCTGGGATTTGGCACAAATGCTGTTCCTGCACGCCACGACGAAGACACGGCCGGAGGTTCCGCTTGGCACATGCCAGATTATTTCGGCTACACCCTGCGTCGCGCTTGGGCAATCTATCCCTATCAAGCGGGCGTTTTCACAACTTTCCGTTCCTGTCGGCTCCAGGAAAAAGAAGGCTCTTTGGACCGGTGAACTGAAAGTGGCGCGAACGATAACACGGGCCTTTAGCCGGACGGCATTGTTTACTCTTGGCAGTGGCTGACCTGTCTCGGAAAGAATGCGGAGCGAAAGAACGCGAAACGGCATCTCCGGCGAAGGATCGCCCTCATCGTCTTTTTTGCCGGTAGGAATGCAGATAACCTGCCCGACAAATATAATATCCGGATTTACAATCTGGGGGTTGGCAGCACGCAGCTGTGCTACGGTAACTCCGAAACGTTTGGCGATTAAAAACAGAGTATCCGATGGTTTCACGGTGTAAAGCTGACCGTCACACTTCCTGGGAGGCGGGGGAATCTGGCTTGCTGTCACCGCTTTCATGGCCCTTGAATCCTGCTTTTTCTTGCTCATATTCTTCACCTCCTTATGATTTCTGCTATACTATATGCAAGCGGGGACAAAGATGCCAGATCCTTTTGCACCGTTTTTGGCTGTTCAGTTCCTGTGAAATCTATTAAATTTGTCTTGCCGCTTTTCTGCCGTCCTGCTTTTCAGGAGGGACTGCCGGCAAGCTTGCCGGGGAAAGTGCTTGGCAGAAGTAAAAAAGAAGGGTTTGCAACTGTTGCAAACCCTCTTTTTTTACAGTATTTTGCTTAAGAAAGCCCGGGTCCGCGGGTTTTGCGGACTGCCGAAAAGCTGTTCCGGGCTTCCTTCTTCCACAATCAGGCCTTCATCCATAAACATTACGCGGTCCCCGACTTCGCGGGCAAAGCCCATTTCGTGGCTGACAACTACCATGGTCATCCCTTCGAGGGCGAGGTTTTTTATGACATCCAGCACTTCGCCGACCATTTCCGGGTCAAGCGCCGAGGTAGGCTCGTCGAAAAGCATTACCTTGGGCTGCATGGCCAGTGCCCGCGCGATGGCTACTCGCTGCTGCTGGCCGCCGGAAAGTTTTTCCGGGTACTGGTCGGCCTTGTCCCGCAGTCCGACCCGGGTAAGCAGTGACATGGCCAGTTCTTCTGCCTCCGCCTTTTTTAATTTACGGACCTTTATGGGCGCCAGCGCTACATTCTGCAGGGCTGTCATGTGGGGAAAAAGGTTAAAGCGCTGGAAAACCATTCCCACATCCTGGCGAATGGCATTAATGTCTGCCCTGGGATCGGTGATGCTAACGCCGTTGATGATTATTTCCCCTGAGGTTGCCGGTTCCAGTTGATTTAAGCAGCGCAGAAAAGTACTTTTGCCGGAGCCGGAAGGGCCGATGACAACGACTACTTCCCTGGGAGCTATATGGCAGGAGATCCCGCGCAGTACTTGAAGGTCTCCGAAATTTTTATGCAGTTTCTTTACTATGATCACCTTTGCCAAACACCCTCTCCAGGTATGATACAAGCTGGGATATAGTGGTTGTCATAAATAAATACAAAAGAGCAACTACAATGTATGTTTCAAAGGGCCTGTAATAATGTCCCTCAATTATCCTGCCCGTCATCATCAATTCCTGCAGAGAAATTATTGAAACCAGGGACGAATCCTTTAACATGGCAATAAATTCATTGCCCAGAGGCGGAATGCAGCGCTTAAAAGCCTGGGGCAGGATTACATAGCGCATGGCCTGAAAGTAAGTCATGCCCAGTGAGCGGGCGGCTTCCATCTGGCCATGGTGGATCGACTGGATACCGGCCCGGAAAATTTCCGAAACGTAAGCACCGCTGTTGATGCTCAGGGTTACAACACCGGAAAAATAGCGGTCAAAAGCTTTGATGCCGAGCAACTGCGGCAGCCCGTAATAAAAAAGCAGTATTTGGACCATCAGGGGTGTACCGCGGATAAAGTCAACATAGCAGCGGGCAAGCAGGGAAGCGGGCTTGAAGCGTGACAGCCGGAGCAGGCTGGTTACAAGGCCGATGACAGTGCCAATGGCTACTGCCACTACGGTTAGCTGGATTGTCACCTGTACGCCCCGTAAAATCATAGGCCAGTATTGAAAAACTTTTTCAAACTGGAATTGCATTATCTCCCCCCTAAAAAGCCAGTGGGTAATACTCTGGTACTACCCACTGGCGGACAAAGCGGTAAAGTGATATTGGCGCCAGCTACCGTTTGCCTTAATTTTCCTTGCTTGCAAAGAAATCGGTGATGGCAAAATCCCCTGTTGTGTTGATCTGAACCCCTACGGTTTTGCCAATCAGATCGTCCAGGGTGGAAATTTCGGAGTCTTCGCGCACCACTACATATTGTGTAGCTTCAAAATACGGTTCTGAGAAGGTGACTTCCTCCTTGCGTTCTTCCGTGATGGTCATTGCCGAGATAATCATGTCGCTTGCTCCGCTGGTCAGGGAGGCGATAATGCCGTTCCAGTCAGTGTTCATCAGTTCAACGGCAAAACCCATTTCAGCAGCAATGGCACGGATCAGGTCGATGTCGAAGCCTACCGGCTGCCCGTCCTGGTCAACGGACTCAAAGGGAGCAAAATACATATTTGATGCTACCTTGTAAGTTACGTTCAGGCGGTTGTCGCTTTCCGGGACGACATAGTTGTTGCCTTCTTCACCGAAATATTTTTCATAGATTTTGTCATATACGCCGTTTTCTCTGATTCTCCTCAAGCCCTCGTTAACCAGTTCATGCAGTTCCGTATCTTCATGCCGCATGGCAATGCCGTAATATTCTTTTTCAAAACTGTCATCGGTAAAGGTTTTCAGTTTGGCTTCGGGGTTGTTCTGCAGGTATGCCAGAGCCACTCCGGAATCGGCCACCACGGCGTCAATACCGCTGTTTCTTAATTCCAGAAATGCGGTTGTGATGGTGTCGTATCTTTTGACTTCGCTTTTTGCTTTTTTGTCTTCACTGCTGCAGCCTGCCGCCAATGCAGCTATTAAAGTGACAATCAGCGCGGCCGCCAGCATTTTTTTGATGTTCACTGTTTTAGTTCCCCCCATCTTTTTAGTCAATTAATAGTCAATTGATTTCAATTCGCTGCTGTACCGGCTTTTCCTGCTTTGGTTGACAAAAAAACACCGCCCGCCGCTAAAACGGACGGTAAGGCAGAGAAGTCACCGGGATGATTTGCCAAGAGAGCCGCCTTCAGGATAGATGAAAAAATCCTAGCGCCGAGATGCGTTTGTATTCTTCATCAAGAATTTCAGCAAGATCCAACTCCAGCAGGTGGCAGATTGCAGCCAAGTAAAAAAGGTGGTTGCCTATTTTTTCCTTAAGTATTTCTTGGCAGGACTCACATAAATGCCCTTTTAAGTGGGAGTCAACATATTTTTGATACTCTTTCAGGTCGATTTCCGGGGGGCAGGGCTGTTTTGAAGCAGATACTGACATGCAGCCGCAGCTGGTGACGGCTTTAGCAACAGCACGGTTGACCTTGGATCCGGACTCGTGGAATTTTGTCAAACTGTCCAGAATACTGCGGTGCCGGATCAACAGCTCCGAAACTTTGTTCTGAAACTGACCGATTACTGTTTTCTCCAAGGCAGCGTCCTCCCTCAATGTTTTCTGAAATCTATTGCTTTTATTAATTATACTTTTCCTGGTAATTCATTGTCAACGTGTAACAAGGCTAT
>DGEC01000083.1 GCA_002385745.1 Firmicutes bacterium UBA3936 | reverse complement strand
CTAAAGTAATTTTACACTAACAGGGAACAGAGCGGCGTTGACTGCCCGCACGGGTAGCGGTATAATGAGTCGTACGGAAAGGGTGACTGCCTGACTGCCGGGCATGCGCTGTTCTGCGGTGCGGCTGCGGCAGGCAAAAAACAGCGGCGCTTTAACGGGCCTTGCAGTAAACAAGGCCTATTTGTGCTTTATAAAACGGGGGTTTGTCAATGAAGAGTATTGCAGCTGAAATTGCAGCCATAAAAGAACTGGAGGGCTTGTTTGCCGGATTAGAAGGGAAAAGCAAAAGCCGGCTTGTGTACGGAATTGATGACAGCGCCCGCCATCTGACCATGGCCGCCGTTCATATAGCCACTGATCGCCCGCTTTTGATAGTGGCTGCCGATCTTGTAAAAGCAGGTAAAATATACGAGGACCTGCTCGCAGTTTTTGGTGACGGGCACGTCTTTTTGTTTCCCGGAAAAGAATTGCTGTACTATAGTGGCTTATATTCCGAAAGCGGTGATTCAGGCGCCCAGCGGCTGGCGGTAATGAAGCAGCTGGCCCTGGGGAAAAGGCCTGTGGTAGTAACTACAGTCTCCGGGCTGATACTAAAAATGTGCCCTTTGGAATGCTGGCGTCAAGGCTGTTTTGTCCTGCAGGCCGGGGAGGAGTTTTCCCTTGACAAATTGCTGGCAAAGCTTGCGGACGGCGGATATGAGCGCACGGAAATGACTGAAGTGGAAGGACAGGTATCCGTTCGCGGCGGCATAGTGGATATTTTCCCTGTTGGAGAAGAAAAACCCTACCGGCTTGAATTTTTCGGTGATATCATTGATTCTATTCGTATTTTTGATCCTGTGACCCAGCGTTCCGAGGAACAGTTGCCTGCTATACAGCTTATGCCTGCCCGGGAGATTTTTCTCGGGGAAGAGCAGTGGGAAAGGGCGCAAGCTTTGTTGACAGAGGAACTGGAACGGCTGGCTGCCGGAGGGAAAGTTGCCGAGCCTTTAATTGAGCGGCTGCAGGAACACCGGGAAAAAATTGCGGAGCATATTTATTTCACCGGCATAGAGCAGTATTTGCCGTATTTTTATGAACGCCCGGCAGCCATTACGGACTGGTTTGCCGAGGATGCACTGCTGCTGCTTAATGACCCGGTGCGCTGTGAACAGGCGGCGGAACAGCTGGCCCGGGAAATGGGAGAGTTGCTGGGAAACCTTCTTGCCCAAGGGGACTTGCTTGCCGGTCAAGCGGAATTAACCTGGTCATATGCGGAACTGCTTGGAAAGGCAAAGCAAAAGATTATAGCTTTTTCCCTCTTTGGCCGGCAGAGCGGCCTGCTGAAATTTACGCGTACCTTTTCCCTCACTGCAAAACCCGTACCCCATTTTTTGGGCCAGTGGCAGTTGTTTGCCCAGGAAGTTGCCCACTGGCGGCAGCAGGGATACAGGGTAGCTATTCTCACAACCAGCAGGCAGCGCAGCTCAAGGCTGGCTGAAATCCTTGCCGAACGGAATATTCCGGCTTATTATGCCCTGTCCCATCCGGAGCTTTTGCCAAAGAGTGTAACGTTGCTGCACGGCAGCCTGGAAACGGGCTTTGTTATGCCGGAAGCAAAACTGGCCGTCCTTACGGAACAGGATATCATGCCGCAGCGGAAAAAGAAGCGGCGTATAAAGAGTAAAGAGGGCATCCGCATCGGCGACTACCAGGAATTGCAGGTGGGCAACTATGTTGTTCACGAACACCATGGTATCGGCCAGTATCTGGGAATAAGGACCCTGGAAGTCGGGGGAGTCAGCCAGGATTACCTGTTTATAAAATATGCCGGCAATGATAAATTGTATATACCCGTTAAGCAGATAGATGCGGTACACAAATATATCGGCGTGGAGGGCAGGGCTCCCAAATTATCCGCTCTCGGCGGCGGCGAATGGAGCCGTATTAAAGCCCGGGTCCAGGCGTCCGTCCAGGAGCTGGCAAGGGAGCTTTTAGCCTTGTATGCCGCCAGAGAAACGGAACAGGGCTATGCATTTACGGAAGAACATCCCTGGGAAAAGGAATTTGCCGCCACTTTCCCTTATGAGGAAACACCCGACCAGTTGCAGGCTTTTAAGGAAATCGCTGAAGATATGGCAAAAAGCCGCCCCATGGATCGCTTGTTATGCGGGGATGTGGGTTATGGCAAAACAGAAGTGGCGCTGCGGGCCGCCTTTAAGGTCATTATGCATGGCATGCAGGCAGCCTTTCTGGTTCCTACAACGGTTTTGGCACAGCAGCATTTCCGCAATTTTCAGGAACGTTTAGCCGGATTCCCCGTGAAAGTGGCAGTGCTGAGCCGTTTTCAAAGTGCCGAAGAGCAGAAAGCCATCATTTTAGGATTGAAGGACGGTACCATTGATTTGGTTGTGGGAACGCACCGCCTGCTTTCTGCGGATGTAAAGTTTAATAGACTCGGCCTTTTGGTGATTGACGAGGAACAGCGCTTTGGCGTCCGCCATAAGGAAAAAATAAAAATGCTGAAAAAAAATGTGGATGTACTGACCATGACAGCTACTCCAATCCCCAGGACACTGCATATGTCTCTTGTCGGCGTTCGCGACATGAGTATTATTGAAACACCTCCTGAAGACCGCTATCCTATACAGACATATGTCCTGGAGTACTCTGACGCTTTGGTCAGGGAGGCTGTATTGAGAGAAGTGGCAAGGGGAGGTCAGGTATATTTTGTGCATAACAGGGTAAAATCTATAGACCGGTGGGCTGAGCATTTGCGAAAGCTTATTCCCGAGATAAGAATCGCCGTTGCCCATGGTCAGATGCCCGAAGCACGCCTGGAGAAGGTAATGCTTGATTTTATGGCAGGTGAATATGACCTGCTTCTTTCAACAACCATAGTTGAAGCAGGCCTGGATATCCCCAATGTTAACACCATTATTATTCATCATGCCGACAAATTTGGCCTTGCGCAACTCTATCAGTTGCGCGGCAGGGTCGGCCGCTCCAACAGAATTGCCTACTGCTACCTTACCTATCAAAAAAGCAAAGTTTTAACGGAAGTGGCCGAAAAACGGCTGCAGGCCATTAAGGAATTTACCGAGCTGGGTTCCGGTTTTAAGATTGCCCTGCGTGATTTGGAAATCCGCGGCGCCGGCAATATTCTCGGTCCGGAACAGCATGGATTTATGATGGCTGTCGGTTTTGATATGTATATGAAACTGCTGGAGGAGACAATCCGTACTTACAAGGGTACGAAAACGGAGGAAAAGGTCCCGCCAAGGGTTGAAATCAAGGTAAATGCTTATCTGCCTGCCAGCTATATCTCGGATCCGCGGCAGAAAATAGTATTTTATCAGAAGGTGGCTTCTCTTGACACGCCGGAGGAAGTTCAGGATGTCCGGGAGGAATTGAATGACCGCTACGGCAAGCTTCCGGAGCCGGCCGAAAACCTGCTGGATGTGGCGCTGCTCCGGTTGTTGGCAGAAGAACTGGGCAGCAATATTATCAGCGAGGAAAAAGGCGAAATATCACTGCATTTTACAAATAAAACTCCCCTGGAAGCAAAAGCACTGCTTTCCATATCCAGAAAGTACCAGGGACACCTGAAGACAACCGCATCCGGGCGGTTTATCCTTGCTTTTCGCAAAAGTTTTTCTTCGTCCCGGCAAAAGCTGGTTTTTCTCCGGAAGGTGCTTGATGAGCTGAAAACGGGACAAATGTGAACAGAGAGGATGAATAAAACATCTTCCGGCGATATATACTATCACTAGAGGTTAAGACTGTAATTAAATGCAGAAAAAGGAGGGGAAGTCTGCTTGAAGGCAACAGGAATTGTACGCAGGATTGATGACCTGGGACGCGTTGTTATCCCCAAAGAGATTCGCCGGACGCTTAGAATCCGAGAAGGCGACCCGCTGGAAATATTTGTTGACCGCGACGGTGAGGTAATTTTAAAGAAGTACTCACCTATCGGTGAACTTGGTGACTTTGCCCAGGAATATGCAGATTCTCTGTACGAGGCTATAGGGCATATTGCTCTTATTGCCGATAGGGATACTATTATAGCTGTTTCTGGTGCACCAAAAAAAGAATTTGTCAATAAGCCCCTTTCTCCTGCAGTTGAAAAAGTGATGGAAAGCCGTAAAAGTATTAATATCAGCAACACTGCGGAACACCAGTATTACAAGGAAGCTGATGAAGACGGAGCGCCCAAGTTTGCGACTGAAGTGATCGCGCCTATTATTGCCGGCGGCGATCCAATCGGTGCCGTAATCCTGGGTTCCAAGGATGCCGGTGTAAAAATGGGTGATTTGGAAATAAAACTTGCGGAGACAGCGGCAGGATTCCTTGCCAAGCAAATGGAGCAGTGATGCCATACCGGGTAAGATTAAGAAAGGCGCTGACAGAGTTAAGCGTCTTTCTTCTTTTCATAAAGAGCGGCAGCGAAAAGGTTGCTGCTTTCTTAAAAGGCGTAAAAGCTGAGCGAAAAATGATCAAGGTGGTTATTTTTCCCTGGTGTGCTATAATAAAATGAGATTGCAAGGTTGATACCGTGTGAGGTGTAATTTTGACCAAGCAATCTTTTGTTAAAGGAGCGGCGATACTGACAATAGCCGGATTTTTTGTCCGGGCAGCCGGAGCCCTTTTTCGCATTGCGCTGGCAGCCCTGATCGGTGATGAAGGTGTAGGGCTGTACCAGATGTCTTATCCTGTCTACAGCATAATGCTGGCCGTTTCCACGGCGGGGATTCCCACAGCCATTTCCAAACTGGTTGCGGAAAACCTGACTTATGGCAACTATCGCGGGGCATACAGAATATTTACGACGGCAAAAATAATTCTCTTCCTTTCCGGTTTTCTCTTTTCTTTGCTGTTGTTTGCCGGAGCGGAATATATAGTGGCCGTTTTTGGTCTTGACCCGCGGGCCGTGTATTCCCTGGCCGCTATATCACCTGCTATTTTTTTGGTTACACTGATGTCGGCATACCGGGGCTTTTTCCAGGGACAGCAGCAAATGAGACCGACGGCGGTGTCACAGGTTGCCGAACAAATCTTCCGGGTAATTGCCGCCGTTATCCTTATTGTCGTCCTGCTGCCCCGCGGCATCGCCCATGCGGCGGCCGGTGCCAGTATCGGTGCCGCTGCAGGAGCATTCTGCGGACTGTTCTATTTAATTATAATGTGGTGGCGGCAAAAAGGCAGTTTTCTGGCCATAATGAGAAAACAAAAAAGTGCTGACCAGGAGACTGCTCTGCAGATAGTTCGCAACATTTTTGCCCTTGCCATTCCAATCACCGTTGGCAGTCTGGTAATGCCCCTGATAAATTTGGTGGACCTGTCTCTTGTTCCGCGGCGGTTGCAACTTGCCGGGTTTAGTATGGAAAGGGCAACTGCCCTTTACGGGCAATTAACCGGGATGGCTGCCCCGCTGGTGCACATTCCCACAATAATTACACTGGCCCTTGCCATATCTCTTGTTCCGGCCGTTTCCGAGGCACTGGCGCTGGGCAGAAAACGCCTGCTGCAGGAGCGGGAATACATGGCGGTTCGGGTTACCGTCTTGCTCGGACTTCCCTGTGTTGCCGGTTTATATATTCTGGCCGAACCCCTCTGCCTGCTTCTTTACAATAACGGCAAGGCGGGAGCCGTTTTGGCCGCACTGGCGCCCGGGGTGGTTTTTTTGACCCTTTATCAGACAACGGCAGCCATCCTGCAGGGTTTGGGCAGAAGCATAGATCCTGTGGCAGCTTTGTTTTGGGGTGCGCTGGTGAAGATAGGACTGACCTGGGTTTTAACCGCCCATCCATTTTTACATATCCGGGGAGCAGCTCTGGCAACAGTCCTGGGATTTGCTACTGCAGCCCTGCTGAATGTCAGCCGTATACAGTCTTTAACAGCCATGCCCCTGCGGCCTTTAGAGACTATTGTCAAACCGCTTCTGGCAACAGCGGTTATGGGGGCGGGAATTTTTTACCTGTATCCTTTTCTGGAAAGCCTTTTTTTACCCTACATTCAGGGAAGAGCAGGAGATATAGCCGTACTTTTGAGCGTAGCTTTCGGTGCCGTGTTTTATTTGCTGTTTTTATTGCTGCTGGGCGGTATCAGGCGGTCTGATCTGCTTATAATCCCCGGAGCGGGGCAATTCCTTGTCCGGGTGGCTGAAAAATTTCATCTGTTAAGGAGTTGAAGCCGTTGAAAACAATTTACCTGATCGGCTTGGGGCCAGGAGACCCCTGGGCAGTAACCGTAAGGAGCCTTGCCGTACTAAAAAACAGTAAACATGTTTATGTGCGGACAGCACGCCATCCCGGCCTGAAGCTTTTGGATCATTACGGGATAGCCTATAAACCGCTTGATTTTTTTTATAGAAAAGGGACTGCTTTTGAGGGGACTTACCGCAATATTGCCTATTTTGTCCTTAATGCTGCCCTCAACTTTGGCCGTGTTGCCTATGCAGTACCCGGCAGCCCGCTATTTGCTGAAAAAACAGTGGAAATAATCCTCGACAAGGCTGCAAAAGTGGGGATACGCTGCCGTATCCTGCCGGCAGTATCATTTCTTGAGGCAGTCAGTGCGGAACTCAGGCTGCCGCGGGAGCAGGAATTCGTAGTTGTCAATGCCTTGCAGCCGGAGCTGCTGCTTCAAAATGCGGACAAGCATAAAATAATAATCCGGGCCTATAACGGCAGGACAGCTTCTGCGGCTAAACTGCAACTGTTGCAGCTTTATCCTGAAAACCATCCGGTTACTGTTTTGCACAGGGCAAGCCTGCCGGGCGCCCGCAGAGTAACGGTACCGCTTTACAAAATGGACAGAGTACCGTTTATCGACCACTTGACAACTTTTTACCTGCCTCCTCTCGCCGGACTGAATATTGACCACCTGCTGCAGGTTATGCGCCGCCTGCGATCAACCGACGGCTGTCCCTGGGACAGGGAGCAGGACCATAATTCACTGAAACAATATCTTTTGGAAGAAGCATATGAGGTACTGGATGCCATCAACAGGGGAAGCAGTGAAGACCTCTGTGAGGAACTGGGTGATTTACTGCTGCAAATAGTGTTTCACAGTGAAATAGCTTCTGAGAACAGGCAATTTAACTTTTATGATGTTGTTGCCGGTATTGTCGGTAAAATGATTCGCCGTCATCCCCATGTCTTCGGCAGTGACAACAAAAAAACGGCAGATGAAGTCCTGCAATCCTGGCAGCAGTTGAAAAAAGAAGAATACAAGGAACGTGATTCGCTTTTTACCCTGGAAATGTTTCTCCCTGCCCTGCTGCGTGCCCAGAAGCTGCAGAGGCAGGCTGCGGCAGCAGGCTTTGACTGGCCTGATGCAGCCGGTGCCTGGGACAAGCTCAGGGAAGAAATGCAGGAATTGGAGGATGCATACAATACAGGCAGTAAGGTAAAAATAATGGAAGAACTGGGGGATTTGCTCTTTGCTGTTGTTAATGTAGCCCGCTTTCTCAGTGTAGATGCGGAACAGGCGCTTTCCTTCAGCACAGACAAATTCTACCGGAGGCTTCGCTTTATAGAGGAAAAGGCAAGAAAAGAAGGGGGAGATTTGTCAACGTTTTCATTGTCGAAGCTTGACGAATGGTGGAATTTGGCTAAAAAACGGTTGAATTAGCAAAAATTCATGTATTTCAGGCAGGATTTACATTTTTTTTCGCGAAAATATGCAAAAGTGTTCTCGGCATATAAATAATGGTAATAGGAGGGAATTATTGGTGAACAAGTCTGAACTTATCAGTGTTGTTGCGGAGAAAACGGGTATGACAAAAAAGGACACGGAAAAGGTAATAGGTGCGGTATTTGACGGAATTGGCCAAACGCTCGCCCGGGGAGAGAAAGTGCAGATTATCGGTTTCGGCACCTTTGATGTCCGGGAGCGCAAAGCACGGGAAGGCCGCAATCCGGCTACGGGGGAGACCATTGCCATTCCGGCAGTCAGAGTACCTGTTTTCAAAGCAGGCAAGGCATTGAAGGATATGGTAAAAAAATAACGGTGATACCAGGAAAGCATTGATAGATATAGTAAAAAAATAACGGTTATACCAAGTAAGGTATTGAAAAATATAGTAATAAGCAGAAAATAGATAACGATCATTCCAGGTAGTACCGGGCATGCAGCCCGGTTTTTTCTATTTTATGTTTAAGCGGCGGGTTAACGGCAGATAATAAGATAAGAAAAAATACATGTGCAGCGGCAAAAAAGCCGCTGCCTGCAGGAGGAGCAGGAATATAATGACCCGCAAAGCAATGATTTTTCTGATTGGAGTTGCACTTATGGTGCTGTTTGTGGGAGCGGGGTGTTCGTGGTTCAGGCGTACTCCTGAAAGGGCCCCGGCGCCGCAGGAGGAGTCGTCGCAGATTGAAATTCCGGCTCCAATTAACCGGGGTGAGAACAGGGAGCCTGTCCTCCGTGTTTATTTCTCCGAGAACAATAGTATACGCCCCCTGAACATTGAAGACTATATACAGGGAGTAGTGGCGGCGGAAATGGATCCTTCCTGGCCCAGGGAAGCTTTGGCGGCCCAGTCTATTATTGCCCGGAGCTTTACACTGCAGAAAATAGCGGAAAACGGCGGAGTGCCCGGACGCAATGCCCATGCTTCCACCAACATTGAAGAATTCCAGGCCTATGATGCTTCCCGGATTAATGACAATGTCAGGGCGGCAGTGGAAAGTACCAGAGGCATGGTAGCCGTTTACGGCAACGAATTCATTCGGGGCTGGTTTCATGCCTATGCCGGTCCCCGGACTGCCACTGCCACTGAAGGCTTGGATTTTGCAGGACCGAACCCTCCCTATATTACCGTTGTAGACAGTCCGGCCCGGGAGGTGATTCCCAAAGAAGAAAGAGACTGGCAGGCAAGGTTCTCCCTCGCTGCAATCAGGGAAGCAGTTCGCAAGATTACAGGACAGGATCCCGGTGTAATAACGGGGATATCCATTGCCCGGAAGGGGCCTTCCGGACGTGCAACGCGCCTTCAGGTTAATAATTTGGAAGTTTCCGCCCCGCAGTTGCGCATAGCTCTTGGCAGTACCGAAATGCGTTCCACTTACTTGGAGGATATTAGAATTGAAGACGCAAGTGTAGTGATGAACGGCACAGGTTATGGCCACGGGGTCGGCATGTGCCAGTGGGGAGCACGTGCCCTGGCGGAGGAAGGGAAAAAGGCTGGGGAAATTGTTAATTACTATTACAAAAATGTAAAGATTGTAAAGCTTTGGGAGTAATACGGCCGCCGGGCCGTATTACTTTTTTGCTGCAGGTACTGCCGGAGTGCTCCTCTTAAAGGATCCCGGCTCTTTTCGTACAGGAATTTTCAGTCATAAAATCTTGTCCACGTCATAATATGGAATAGAAAAACATGGGGAGGGGTCATGGTGGATACTTATACAAAACAGATTGTGCCTGCAGCACAACACCGGCTGGTAATTAACAACCGTGAAGCAGTTGATATTACCGGAGTTGTACATGTTGACAGCTTTGATGACGAGGAAATTGTACTGGAAACGGAAAAAGGGCTGCTTGCCATCCATGGAGAGGATTTGCATATTAAGAATCTGAATCTGGAAAAGGGAGAACTGGCCATTGAGGGGCTGATTACGGAACTGGTATACAGCGATGACCAGCGCTACCGGGACAGGGGAAAAAGTTTCTTTGAGCGTATTTTTAAATAGGTGAGCCATCTAAACCGGGGAGGAAGGACGTGCGGGATGCCTTTGTTGCCGGTCAGCTTACAGTTTTGGCAGTAACAGTTTTCTTGGGTGTTTTCATTGCTATTTGCTTTGATTTGCTTGCTGTTTTTCGCCACTTTATCAAGCTGTCCCGGCCGCTGTTATTGCTGCTTGATTTTTTGTTTTGCCTGGTTATGACCTTAATTGTTTTTGCAATTTTGTTCTTTAGCAATTGGGCGGAAATCCGGGCTCATGTTTTTTTCGGCCTGTTTTTGGGCGGTTTGTTTTATTACTTCCTGCTGCACCGGATGTGCCGGCGTTTTTTCGTAAAATGCTGCCTTTTCCTGCAGAAAGTTTTTCTGTTTATTTCCGGCCCTGCCGTGTTTGCAGGCGGGAAAATTGCCGCCCTGTTGCGTTTTGCCTGCCGGGTACTGTGTTATGTGTCTGCCAAGCCGGCCGGAATTCTTAAGTCGTGTTTCCAAAGGAAAAAGAAGGAATAAGCTTTTGCGCGGAGAATATAACAGCAAGTACTCACTTACTGCAGGGAAGGAATGCCTATGAACACCCCGCTGACTGCCAATAACAGGAAAAGCAAGATTGTTTATCTGCCACAGTCAAAGCAGGTGCCGCTGAAAAAAAGACTCTTTTTTTCCCTGCTTATTTTGATTTTTATTTATTTTTTGGTTCTGTTTGCCCGCCAGTACTGGCGGTTGCATAAAATGCAGCAGTCGCTTGCTGCAATTACCGAGCGGATAGAGGAAGTCAAGCAGGAAAATGAAGAGCTGCAGGCGGAGATTGAACGTTTGCACTCGCCCGATTACATTGAGCAGATAGCCAGGGAAGAATTAGGCATGGCACGCAGCGGTGAAATACTTTTCTATTTTCGGGACAGGGACAACCTTTCGGCGGAAGAGTAGACAGGCCTGTTTGGCCTGCAATTATTCTTGACAAACGGGACAATCCGTATATAATGAGGATAGACATTTTTAGCAAGGAGGAATATCTTTCGTATGTCTCTAGAGGTGGGCGCCATTGTAGAAGGGGTGGTCACCGGTATTACACATTTTGGAGCTTTTGTCCAGCTAGAAAACGGAGAAACCGGTCTCGTCCACATTTCAGAAATTGCAGACACTTATGTCAGGGATATTAACGAGTATTTAAAAAAACAAGACAGTGTCAGGGTAAAAATACTTTCCATTGACGGTAAAGGTAAAATAGGTCTTTCAATAAAGCAGGCAAAGGAAGGCTATGAAGATGGCACCCACAACAGGAGCAGCAACCTTTCCTTTGAAGATAAGCTTAGCAAATTTTTAAAGGACAGTGATGAACGTCTGCAGGACCTGAGAAGGAACACCGAATCAAAGCGGGGCGGCAGAGGTTCTTCATCCTATAGATCCCACATATACTGACAAGCTGGCAAGGTATTCCCGGCGGAATACCTTGTTTTATTTTCCGGGAAAACTAATATCAAAGAGGGGCTCAATACGGGGAAGTTATTTTTAGGGGGAAATATGTTCCTGGCAGCCATAGATCTCGGTACGAATTCATCCCGCCTGCTGATTGCCGAGAAACAAGGAAACAAATTGCTTCCTGTCTGCCGCAAAATGCAGACGACGCGTCTTGGCAGCGGCCTTTCCGCAAACGGCAGGCTGCATGTTCAGGGGAAAAAAGCAACCCTTCTGGCAGTTGCCTCCTTTCTTGAAATTGCAGAGCGCTACAGGGCAGCACAGCTGTATATTATGGGTACAAGTGCGCTGCGGCAGGCGGATGACGGCGCTGGCTTTTGCCGTGAGCTTGCCGCCTACGCAGGTTGTCCCGTGGAAGTTTTGTCTGCGGAGGAGGAGGCTTATTACAGTTATACCGGTGTAAGAAAAAGTCTGTCTCTTAGTGATAGAATACTTGTTTTTGACCTGGGCGGCGGTTCATGTGAATTGATCTGGCAAAGCAACCATAAGGTAGAGACAGCCAGTTACCTGTTCGGAGCTTTGAATTTAACAGAACAATTTTTTCGGCATGACCCGCCGCAGCCCGGGGAAATTGCGGAAGCCCGGGGTTATATCCAAAACCTTCTGAACAGGTCTGCACTGCAGGATAAAGAAATTGTTGGCACAGGCGGAACCGTAACCGCCCTTGCTTCCGTGGCACTGGGACTTTCCGCCTATGATCCCGGTAAAATACACGGTTATTTTCTACCGGCGGCAAAGGTGCAGGAAGTATTCTCCAAAATTACTGCCGTTCCCGCTTCTGCCAGGGCGCTTATCACCGGCCTGCCGCCGGCAAGAGCCCCTATTATGCCGGCCGGTACACTTGTAGTGAATGAGCTGCTGGCGGCAGCCGGAGCGGAGGGACTTGTGGTTTCCGAGGAAGGCTTGCTGCTTGGCCGTTTGTATGCTGCTATTTCGCAAGCATGAGCCAGCCGCCCAGTGCCAGGCAGGCAACACCTACTGCTTTAATCCAGGTAAAGGGTATTTTCTCCAGGCCAAAACACCCGAAATGGTCAATCGCCAGAGCCGTTCCTACCTGTCCGACAATAATGGCTGTTGTGGCAGCTGCCACCCCGATGCGGGAAATGCTGGTTGCCACAGCATAAATAATAACTACACTCAGAATACCCCCCAGATAAAGATACCAGGGAACATCTGTCAGTTTACCCGCTTTGCTTTCACCCTTCATGATCAAAAGAAGAATTGTCATGGCCGCCGTTCCAATGGCATGGACAAAGAATGTGGATGCAAGCAAACCGATTATTTTCCCAAGCCCGGTGTTAAGAGAGCCCTGGAAGGCCATCAAAACGCCGGCAGCAAATGCTGTCAGTAAGGCAATCAAATACATTTCTCATACTCCTTTCCCCGCTATAGTGTGTGCCTGACAATGGCCGTCTATGCAAATATTTGGCAAGACGGCCTTTTATTTTGCATATAAAAAAAGAGGAAGTATGGAGGTGGCAGCGGGATGAAAACAATAGCTTTAATCGGCAACCCCAATGTCGGCAAAAGCGTTCTTTTTTACCGGCTGACAGGAAGTTATGCAACCGTTTCCAATTACCCCGGCACAACCGTGGAAATCTCCCGGGGCCGGGCTAATATCCTGGGGAAGCTGTATACGGTATATGATACACCCGGGATGTACAGTTTTTCTCCTTTTACGGAAGAGGAAAAAGTTACCCGCCGTCTGTTGATGGAACAATCCCCTGATTTGGTTATCCATGTGGCGGATGCCAAAAACCTGCCGCGGATGCTGCCCTTGACAATAGAGCTGATTAATGCCGGTTTTGCCGTTATCCTTGTCTTGAATATGATTGATGAGGCGGAAAAGGCAGGAGTATATATCCGCAAAAACGAGCTGGCCAGGAGACTAAAAATACCGGTTCTGGAAGCGGCGTTCCTTAGAGGACGGGGTATTTTGCAGCTGAAAAAGGCAATTGCCAAACTGAGCTCCGGGCTTGTAATGCAAAAGGCACAGCCGGCAAAGGAACATTACCTGGTCAGCAAGGCGGCACGCTGCCTGCAAGGCAGCTACCCCTTTTCCAAGGAGATGATGGCCCGCCTCTGCCTGGAAGAAGATCCGGAGGCGGTTAAACTTGCAAAGCAGCAGGAAACCCGGGAGGCGCTTGACTGCCTGGCTGCTTATGTCCGGGCAGCGGGGGAACTGCCTGACTGGGAAATGCCGCTGATGCGGTACAGGCAGGCAGAGTCAATACTTGCGGGCTTGTACCTGGTCAGGGGAAAAAAGAAAAAAGACGGTCTGCTGGAAAAAGCAACCCTGGACCCGCTGGGCGGTCTCTTAATAACGGCCCTTGTCATTTACTTCGGTCTTTATTTATTTGTGGGGCGGTTTGGAGCGGGGGTGCTGGTTGCCTTGCTTGAGGAAAAGATACTGGGCGGAATTGTCATCCCTGCTGTAACCGGCTGGCTGGAGAAAGTTCTTCCGGCAGGCGCTTTGCTGGATATACTGACAGGGGAATTTGGCATTGTAACCATGGCGCTGCGCTATATTCTTGGCATCATTCTTCCGGTTACAGGAACATTCTTTTTAGTTTTTGCCCTGCTGGAGGACAGTGGCTACCTGCCGCGGCTGGCTTTTTTTGCCGACAGCCTGATGCGGCGCATCGGCTTAAACGGAAGGGCAGTGATACCGCTGGCCCTGGGATTCGGCTGCGGCACCATGGGCGTGCTGGTGACCAGAACACTGGAAAGCAGGCGGGAGCGTTTGCTTGCGAGCTTTTTACTGGCGGCAGCCATACCGTGCTCCGCCCAGCTGGGACTGATCATGGCCCTGCTGGCAGGCGAGCCTATTTACCTGTTGTTTTGGGCTTTGGTGGTTGCAGTTGTTTTTTTCTTGGCAGGCAAGTTGCTTGATTGCCTGCTGCCGGGAAGCAGAACGCCCTACTTTATGGAGTTGCCGCCGCTCAGACTGCCCGGGCTTTATGCGC
Organism: Firmicutes bacterium UBA3936; assembly: GCA_002385745.1. Taxonomy (GTDB): domain Bacteria; phylum Bacillota; class Dethiobacteria; order Dethiobacterales; family Dethiobacteraceae; genus DTU027. The sequence goes on along the minus strand of DGEC01000083.1, from coordinate 10,270 downwards.
TGCTAAAAAAGACTTTTGCCCGGATGTACTGGTACCTGAAGGAAGTAATGCCTGTCTTTACCCTGATTGCCGTTTTGCTCTGGCTTCTGCAGCAGGCAAAGCTGCTGCAGGTACTGATATTTTTTTTGCAAAAAGCCGCAGCTTCCCTGGGACTGCCGCCGGAGACAGCAGGTGTTTTTTTATATGGCTTCTTCCGCAGGGATTACGGTGCCGCCGGATTATGGGAACTTCACCGGACAGGTGCGGTCAGCGGCAGCCGGTTGCTTGTAGCTTCCGTTGTGCTGACTTTATTTTTGCCCTGTTCAGCCCAGCTTGCTGTAATGGTCCGTGAACGGGGAATCATTGCCGCCCTGACTATTGCCGCCTGTACGGCTTTGATTGCTTATACGGCCGGCTTTTTGTTAAACTTGCTGCTCCGGCTGCCTGTTTTTTAGGAGGTGGAATTATGCCTGCCCTACTGAATTTGCTGCAAATGCCGGTGGGAAAGACCGGGAAAATTGTGGAACTGGCGACGGAGAACCGCACAATTCTAAAAAAACTGCTTGCACTCGGCATTGTACCGGGGCTTTATGTGACTCTCCTGCGCAATTATCCCGGTATTGTAATTCAAACGGGTTTTACTACTGTGGCCCTGGACCGCACAGCGGCAGTGTTTATCCTGGTGTGCCCTGAAGCATAATAATTGTCGAAAAATTTTTTCAGGCAAACGCCCCGCTCTGACAAATTACCGGCAGCATAAAGGTTATAATTGTCAGCAAAAACGGGGGGATCAGGATGTCGGAGAGAACTGCGGTAATTGAGCCGTATCTACGTATTGGACAGGCTGTAAGTGAAAAAAGAAAAAAAACGTGGAGAATTCCGGGGATAAGGATGTTCGGAGAATTGCTTTCCCGGGAAACAGCGGGCTCAATTCTTGCCATTATTCTTCTGGCACGGCTGCGCTTGCTGGGGCAGATGGCTCCGTTCGGCCTGGTTCTCTGGGCTGTGGCAGCGCGTAATGATATACGCCGTTTGACTCTTTACGGGCTGGTACTGCTGGCAGCCGTATATCCGGACGGAGGCATAACAGTTGCCCTTGGTCAGTTGGCCGGCATGTCGATTTTTTTTCTCTTGCGTTTCCGGGTAAAGCGCTTCCGCATACCGTTTGTCCTGCTTGCCGGTCTTGTATATGCATGCAGTGCGCTGCCATATCTAATTGCTGCCCGGCAGCCCTACGCACTGCTTGTTATGGGCTTGGAGACCTTGCTTGCCGTTCTGGGGACGGCGGTTTTCCTGCAGGTTTATGCACACCCCCCGGCCAAGTTAAGTTTCCTGTCGGAGCAAATAGAAGGGATTATTTCCTGGATTGTTTTTGCCGGGCTTTTGCTTCTTGCCTTAATCCATGAAGATTTGGCCCTGGCCTTTTTGGCGTCCGGTATAGCACGGGTTGTTACTTTGTGGGCGGCATATTGCTTTGGTTCAGGGTTGGGTGCCGCTACAGGCGCTTTGCTGGGTTTTTTGCTGGGTATACAGGGAAGCATTTTATGGACAGGGATCCTGACCTTTGCCGGTTTTTTCGGAGGACTTTTCCGCATGTCCGGCCGGCTGTCTTCCGCTGTCGCCTTTTTTCTGGGGACGGGAGCTTTGACGCTCTATGTCTTTGGTTATGACGGGTTGTCCCTGGAATTGTCGCTCTCCGGTGCGGCTTGCCTGGTGTTTCTGATTGTTCCGCTAATGCCGGGAAGAATGAAAAGTTTACTGCCGGAGCAGACGGCAGATGAGGGGGAAAGGATGAGAGAACTGACAGCCGCACGCATACATGATTACTGCCTGGTGTTTAAGGAACTGGCCGCCGCCTTTTCCTTGGTGTCCACACCGAAAGAAGCAGAGAAAGAAGGCAGCGGGCTTGCTGCCTTGCTGGAAAAAGTGACACAAAACGTTTGTTTAAAATGCCCGGCCCGCAGCAGGTGCTGGGAAAAGGACTTTCAAAAAACTTACCAGGCTGTGGTTAAATTGCATGCTTTGCTGGCCAGAGGGCAGCCGGGCTCCAGGACCCCGCTGCCGGATTATTTGCAGAAGTACTGCCGGAAAAAAGAAGAGCTGCTCCTTGCCTTTTCTCTCCTGAAAGACGCGCTAAACACGGAGCAGAAATGGCAGAGACGCCTTGCTGAAAACAGAAAGGTTGTAACTCTTCAGCTGGCAGGACTTGCTCAAATTATGGCCGAAATAGCAAAGGAGGTCAGAGTAGGGCCTGCCGCTGCAGCGGAAAAACTTAAGGACAGGTTTTTTCATATGGAACTGGGAATTGCCCAGGCAGCCAGGGGAGGCCAGAAAATTTGCGGGGATTATTACAGCTATCTTGAATTGCGTGACGGCCGGCAGGCCCTTGTTTTAAGCGACGGCATGGGAAACGGAAGCCGCGCGCAGCAGGAGAGCAAGGCTGCCGTGCAGCTGGTTGAACGCCTGCTGCTGGCGGGATTTGACAAGGATACCGTGGTCCGCACCGTAAATACAATCCTGCAGCTCCGCTCCAGTGAGGAAACCTTTGCTACACTTGATGTTTTGCTGCTTGATACGGAGAAGGGAGAAGCTTTGTTTTTAAAAAACGGCGCTGCCCCAAGCTACCTGTACAGCGGCGGCGGTGTCAGAGAAATTGAGAGTCCGTCTGTTCCACTGGGTATACTTGATGAAGTTGAACTGAAACCCCGCCGTGTCATACTGGAAGATGACGCGCTGATTGTTATGGTAACCGACGGCATTTTTGAGGCGGCTCCGGGCAGGCCGCAATGGCTGAAAATGTATCTGGCCGAACAAACATATACTCACCCCCAGGTATTGGCGGATGCTATTTTGGAGAAGGCATACCAGCTCTGCGGAGGAGACAGGATGCGCGATGACCTGACTGTTTTGGTTTGCCGGGCAAAGCGACTGAAGCACAGAATCCGGAATTGCCTGGCGAGATGATTACAGCACCTGGCAGTTATGCCGACAAGCTGCCGGAGCCTTTATCTGCAAGGCCAGCCGCAGCTTTTTTTGTTGCTTGGCTTCCGGGTTGTCCCGGGTTAAATTAAAAAAGGGCGAAAGATGGACAATTGCGGAGAAAATATGGTATAGTTTTCATTGCTATCAATTCTATGCAGGGGAAATGAGATAGCTCAAGAAAGAGGCAAATTAAAAATTAAGAAAGCATGCGGAAACAGGGCGGCGCCGGGTGATAAAAATGGATGCTTTAGAGAAAAAGGTATTGCGGACAATAAAAAATGAACAGCTTATCCGGCCGGGACAGAAGGTGATTGTCGCTTTTTCAGGCGGCCCCGATTCCTTATGCCTGCTGCATCTTTTGCACAGGCTGTCTTTTAGGCTTGGTTTTTGCCTGCATGCCGTTCATGTTAACCACCGGCTGCGCCCCGAGGCGGCAGACGAAGAAGTGGCTGTAAAAAAAATGGCAATTAAAATGGGTATACCTCTTACCGTCTGCCGTATTAATGTGGAAAAGATCAGGAAAGAAAACAAGCAGATGTCAATTGAATCTGCAGCCCGCAGCGGCCGCTACCGGGCCTTGTTCATGATTGCGCGACGTGAAAATGCTTCCTGTATTGCCACCGCGCACCACCGGGATGACCGCATTGAAACGCTGCTATTACGTTTGCTGACCGGGAGCGGCACAGACGGCCTCAAGGGGATACCCCTGCGCCGGACAGTGGGGAAAAATCTGGAGATAGTCCGGCCGCTTTGGGACGTCAGCCGCCGGGAAATCGAACATTATTGCCGGATTCACCGGCTTTTTCCCCTGCAGGATCCAACGAATTTGAGGCCTGTTTACTTGCGAAACAGGATACGACTTAACCTGTTGCCTTTTCTGGAGGAGGAATTTGGCCCCCACATCCGGAAGCTGCTTGCCCGTACTGCAGATCTTCTGGCTGAGGAGAGCGGTTTGCTGCAGGAGTTGACCGCCAAGGAATTTAACCGTCTGGCGGAAGAAAAGATACCCGGAATAGTTACTTTGCAGCTTCCGGATTTGAAGCTGCTGCCAAAGGCGATGCGGTCACGAATTCTCCGCCTTGCCCTGTGGCGGGCCGGAGCAAAAAGGGTAACCCGCTCCCAGGTGCGGAATGTGCTGTCGCTTGCGGAAAGCCGTTCTCCTTCCGCCCGGTGCCCCGTATCAAAGGATATTGCCGCCTTGAGGGAGTATGATAGGCTGCACATTGGCCGGCTATCGCTTCCGGCAGCCGGTGAAAAGGTGGAACTCAAGGTTCCGGGCTGCACTTGCCTGCCCTGGTGCGGCCGGCGGATAAAAGCGGAAATTCTTCCGGCCGAAAGCATCAGTCTTCCTCCTTCTTCCCGTGAAGAAGCTTTTCTTGATGCCGGCGCCGTACAGTATCCCCTGTTTGCAAGGACACGGGAAGCCGGGGACAAGGTGAGATTATACGGCCGTCCCGGCAGCCGCAAACTGAAGGATATCTTTATTGACAAAAAAATTCCCCGCAGAATGCGGGATGCAATACCCCTGGTGACCGGCGGCGAGCGGATTCTCTGGGTTGCCGGGGTGGATATTGCCCATGACTACCGTGTTACTGAGGCAACAAAAAAGGTTTTGCATTTAAGTATTCTATAAAAACCGGGGTAAAAAGGAGTGTGACAGAATTGCCGGAAAAATATGTGGAAAGAGTTTTGTTAACAAAAGAAGAGATTCAGAAAAGAGTAATATCTCTGGGGCAGCAGATTAGCAATGATTATGCCGGGAAAGAACTGCTTTTAATCTGTGTTCTTAAGGGAGCCGTGGTCTTTCTTTCCGACCTGATGCGGGCCATAACGGTTCCGGTTTTCATTGATTTTATGGCGGTTTCTTCATACGGGGCGGCAACGGAGTCTTCGGGGATTGTCCGTATATTAAAGGACTTGGACTGCAGTATCGATAACAGGCACTGCCTGATTGTAGAAGACATTATTGATACCGGACTGACGCTCTTGTATCTTAAAGAGAACCTGCTTTCACGCAAACCGGCTTCCCTGAAAATTGTTACTCTTTTAGACAAACCGGACAGGCGCAGAGTGGATATTGAACCTGATTATTGCGGTTTTCGCATTCCCGATGAATTTGTTGTCGGCTACGGCCTGGACTTTAATGAATGCTACCGTTCTTTACCCGATGTTTGTGTATTGGGTGAAAAGTAGAATTTTTCCCGGCCGGTGACTATATTTACCGTAATTCCCTGATTATGCCTGCAGAATGTGGTGCCACCATGCCTGCGAACGGCAGCCGGCGGGACGCCTGTTTCGCTGTTGTTGTCTCTTGTCGCCTGTGATATAATATGTTAAAATTAATGAGCGGTAAATCCGGGGCCTTTGAGAGAGGAGGCATCTTATTGAATAGATTTATCAGACAGGCTGGCTTTTACCTGCTGATTCTGCTTTTAGCGGTCGTGATAATCAGATTTATCAATTTTCCTTCTGAGGAAATTGAGGAAATTTCCTATGACCGTTTTATTGCTTTAATAGATTCCGGACAGGTCAGTGAAGTATATATTGAAGACCGGGACGTACTCATAACGCTAAAAGACGAGACAAAGCTGAAAACTTTCAATGTAGAAGGCGATGAAGCACTGTCAGCCAGACTGCTGAAAGAAAGTGACATTAAGGTTAGGGGGGACTACCCGCCCGAACCTCATTGGTGGGCTAACCTTGCCTCCATTATTATTCCTTTTATTATTCTAATGGTAATATTCTTTTTCTTTATGCAGCAAACCCAGGGCGGGGGCAACAGGGTAATGAGTTTTGGCAGAGCGCGGGCCCGTCTGCATGACAGTTCACGCAGGCGGGTAACTTTTGATGATGTTGCCGGCGCCGACGAAGAGAAAGAAGAACTTGTGGAAATAGTGGAGTTTCTTAAGGAACCGCGTAAATATATTGAGCTGGGTGCCCGCATACCCAAAGGAGTTTTGCTTGTCGGGCCGCCGGGGACGGGCAAGACGCTGCTTGCCCGGGCCGTCGCCGGGGAGGCGGGTGTCCCGTTTTTTAGCATCTCCGGCTCTGATTTTGTGGAAATGTTTGTCGGTGTAGGGGCTGCCCGGGTCAGGGACCTCTTTGAAACGGCGAAAAAAAATGCCCCGTGCATTGTATTTATTGATGAGATAGACGCTGTCGGCAGACAGCGCGGCGCAGGCTTAGGCGGCGGGCATGATGAAAGGGAACAGACCTTAAACCAGCTGCTGGTGGAAATGGACGGTTTTGATGCTCATGAAGGGATTATTATTCTTGCAGCTACCAACAGGCCTGACATTTTAGATCCGGCACTGCTGCGCCCCGGCCGTTTTGACCGTCAGGTGACGGTTCATCTGCCCGATGTAAAAGGCCGTGAAGATATTCTGAAAGTACATGCCCGCAGAAAGCCCCTGGAAAGGGATGTGGATTTAAGCGTTATTGCCAGGCGTACTCCCGGTTTTAGCGGTGCGGACCTTGAAAATATCATTAATGAAGGAGCTCTGCTGTCGGGGCGGCGTAATAAGAAATTTATTGGAATGCCTGAACTGGAAGAGGCAATTGAAAGGGTTATGGCCGGCACCGAAAAAAGAAGCCGGGTTATCAGTGATTTTGAGAAAAAGATAGTTGCTTACCATGAGGCGGGTCATGCCCTGGTAGCATATCTGCTGCCGAATACCGATCCTGTGCATAAGGTGTCTATTATTCCCCGCGGGCGTGCAGGCGGCTATACCTTAATGCTGCCGGAGCAGGACCGTTATTATATGACACGCTCGGAGCTTCTTGCCAGGGTAACAACACTGCTGGCCGGAAGAGTTGCCGAGGAGGTTGTGCTTAATGAAATTTCAACCGGCGCCCAAAATGACCTGGAAAGGGCAACTTCCATAGTCAGGCAGATGATTATGGAATACGGCATGAGCGAGAAGTTAGGCCCCATTACTCTGGGCAGGCGCCAGCATGAACAGGTTTTTCTGGGACGGGACATAACACGCGACAGGGATTACTCCGAGGATATTGCCCGCTCCATTGATGAGGAAATACGCCGTGTAATTGATGAATGCTATACAAAAGCGGAAGAAATTATAGTTAATAATCGTGCTAAGCTGGAGCTTTTGGCACAGGCACTCCGGGAGCAGGAGACCGTCGATGCCGAAGAAATCAGCTGGCTGATGGAAGGGAAGACTTTGGAGGAAATCCGCCACTTAAGGGATTCTGCCAAAGCTTCTGAAACCGAGGAAACGGCTGCCGAAAATATACAGGAAGCCAAGGAAGAAAATGAGGACTACCGCGGCAGCGAACTGCCGCTGAAAAAAGGATCTGTGCAGTTGATGATTAAAGTTAATGACAAAAAAATAGACTTGCCTGACAAGGATTAGACCCTGGTGGGTGTATGTCTGACCATACATCCGCATTTTTTATGCTTCCCCATCCCGGTTTTGCCGTATAGCAGTCCAGGGCCGGTTGATAATAACAGTATAAGAACAGAAACGGCGGCTGTTTATAACGGCGCCTGGAAAAAATGCATCTCATCTGCAGGAATTATTTGAGAGAATGGCGAAAAGATGTATTTGCCCAATTGTCATTAATAAACATTAATAGCAAGGAGGGACTTTTATGGTACTGGATCCAACCAAACATGCTGATTGGGAAATTGCTGAAGAAGCAGAGAAAAACATGAAGACCGTTTATCAACTCGGAGAAGAATTGGGATTAGAAAATGAAGAACTGCTGCCATATGGCCATTATGTCGCGAAAGTTGATTTTGCCAGAGTGCTCGAGCGCTTAAAGGATCGCCCTGATGGTAAATACATAGATGTAACTGCCATCACTCCCACCCCACTCGGTGAAGGAAAATCCACTTCTACCATGGGATTAACCCAGGGGCTGGGGAAACGCGGAAAAAACGTTATTGCCACTATCAGGCAGCCTTCCGGCGGGCCGACCATGAACGTTAAAGGCTCCGCAGCCGGCGGCGGTCTGTCGCAGTGCATTCCGCTGACACCCTTTTCCCTGGGCTTGACAGGCGATATTAACGCCATCATGAATGCCCATAACCTGGCCATGGTAGCCGTTACCTCCAGGCTGCAGCATGAGTTTAACTCCAGCGATGCTTTTTTGGAGAGAAGAGGCTTGAAGCGTTTGAATATAGACCCGCGCAATGTGGAGATGAAGTGGGTTATTGACTTTTGCGCCCAGGCGTTGCGCAACATCATAATCGGTTTGGGCGGTAAACGGGACGGCTTCTTGATGCATTCCGGCTTTGCCATTGCCGTGTCGTCCGAGGTTATGGCTATCCTGGCAGTGGCCAGAGACCTTAAGGATATGCGTGAACGCATGGGCCGGATTGTTGTTGCCTATGATAAGCAGGGCAATCCCATAACAACGGAGGACTTGGGTGTTGCCGGTGCAATGACTGCCTGGATGGTTGATGCTTTGAAGCCCAACCTGCTGCAAACCATCGAAGGGCAGCCCGTATTTGTGCATGCCGGCCCCTTTGCAAATATCGCCATCGGCCAGTCTTCGATCATTGCCGACCGCGTGGGGTTGAAGCTTGCTGACTATGTTATCACGGAGTCGGGATTTGCCGCGGATATCGGTTTTGAAAAGTTCTGGAACATAAAGTGCCGGATGTCCGGTCTGCGTCCCCATGCTGCCGTGGTCGTGGCGACTGTACGCGCACTTAAAGCCCATGGCGGCGCGCCGCTGCCGCTGCCCGGCAAACCTTTGGATCCTGCATATTTCGAGGAAAACTTGGAGTGGGTTGAAAAGGGTTGTGAAAACCTCATTCATCATATTAATACGGTAAAGAAGGCAGGAATCAACCCCGTTGTCTGCATTAACGCCTTCCATACCGATACAAAAGAGGAAATTAAACTGGTTCGTCGCCTGGCTGAAGAAGCCGGTGCACGCGTTGCCCTTTCCAAACACTGGCAGTACGGCGGTGAAGGCGCCCTCGAGTTTGCCGATGCCGTCATAGACGCCTGCAACGAACCGAATGACTTTAAATACCTCTATGACCTCGACACACCTTTGCGCGAGCGTATCCACCTTATTGCCACGGAAGTTTACGGCGCTGACGGCGTCGAATATACACCGGAAGCCATGGAGAAGCTGGAGCGCATGGAAAAGGACCCCGAGCTTGCCAAACTGCCCACCTGCATGGTGAAAACCCACCTTTCACTGTCGGATAATCCTATGCTGAAGGGTGTTCCCAAAGGCTGGAACCTGCGGGTGCGCGATATTCTGACTTACAAGGGCGCCGGGTTCGTTGTTCCCGTTGCCGGAACAATTACTCTGATGCCCGGAACTGCCGCCACCCCTGCTTTCATGCGTGTGGATGTCAATACGGAAACCGGCAAGGTGGAAGGATTGTTCTAATAAAAAAATCCGCTGGTTTTTGGCAGCAGATTGTGCTACAATTGGAATACAATTTAATACTCGCGGTTTTGCTACAAGAGTTTTGTAACGGGCCCGGCTCAATGCGGCCGGGTCCGATGCAAATATGCAGAGTAGGAGGCATGCGTCAAGTGCTACGGGATGGGAAGTTGCCTGTAGACGAAAGGTTTAGCCTGCGATATGCCTTCGCGTCCGCTGCCGCACTTAAAAAAGTAAAAAGGAAAACCTCTTTTCTTTTGGGTGTGGCGACTCTGCCATCCTGAAAGGAAGGAGGTGTTTTTTTGAAGAATACTCAAAATCTTAGGATTTTGGCCGGTGCAGGCCTGCTTGTGGCAATGAACGTAATACTCTCAAGGTTTTTTGCCTTTCAGATTGCCGGTGACACGATTCGCATTTCCCTGGGGAATATTCCCCTTTACGTAGCGGGTATTGTTTTTGGCCCGAAAATCGGCGGGACAGTTGGCGCTGCAGCTGACCTTCTCGGTTATGCCATTAATTCATTCGGCTACGCTTTTAATTCCTTCATTTTTTTGGCGTCTGTATTTCGCGGCCTGGTACCGGGGCTTGTTTTTCAGCTCATGGGCAACAACGGTCGCAAACCGTATTTCAAAGTGTCTGCAGCAATCATTTTGGCCGAAATCGCCAGCGGAGTGTTCCTTACCACTTACGGGCTGGCATGGCAGCAAAAGCTTCCGTTCCTGACCGTTTTAGGTCCCAGGCTGGCAAGTATAGCCGTCCAGATACCCGTTTATATTATCATAACTTCTTTGCTGGTTCAGACACTGCGTGCTTTCAGAGCATCACGCCAGGCAGAGGGCTAGTACCTGCCTGTTTAAAGGACGCCAACATACCAGAGAAAGAATATTTTAAATAAATGAGCCCGCTGCGGCGCGCTTCAGACTGTAGACAAAAATGG